>JBGPYK010000459.1:0-3051 GCA_041493245.1 Methylomirabilia bacterium
ATGAGCCGTGGCACGCCATCGAGCCAGCCCCTGGAGGACGGCGCGGACCTCGTCGCGCGTCAGCACCACGGGCAGATGCTGCGGCCGCTTGGCCCTCACGAGGTCGTCGAGCCATGGCAGTTCCATGCCGAGCACCTCACGATACAGAAAGAGCAGGGCGCTCAGCGCCTGGTTCTGCGTGGACGAGGCAACTTTTCCCTCGACGGCGAGAAACGTGAGGAACCGGGTGACTTCAGCGGCACCCATCTCGGCCGGGTGGCGCTTGCCGTGGAAGAAGATGTAGCGCTTGATCCAGTGGACGTACGCCTTTTCGGTGCGACGGCTGTAGTGGCGGGTGCGGATGGCCTCGCGTACGCGGTCGAGAAGGCGAGGCTTCGGCGCGTCGGCTGGACCGGTTTCACGGAAGGCCAGCATTGCCGTGCGGGCGCCTGCCGACAGGATGGGATAGGAGTCAAGCGATCGATGCGCGACTATGGCCATGCCGCGAACGCCCCCTGTTGTTCGTGGCTCTTGAACATAGTCGAGCGGGTCGCCGTTGGCAAGACGAATCCGCACCTCCAGAGATCATTTGCGAGATAAAGGTCGCGAGCCGCTGCATGTTCGGCGGCCGGAGCAACGCGCCTGTACGTTGCTGGATACAGTCCCGTGGTGCGGTCAGCTCATCGGCGGTCGAGCGCGGCGCGGGCGGCGTGAAGCAGGGCGTCGGGTGTATCGGGATTGATCGAGCAGTCGGGGCCGAGGAGCAGCCAGCGGCTATCCATCTCGGCCACGGCGGCGCGCGTCCGGTCTGCCATTGCCTTTGCCGTGAAGGTCGCGATGGCCGGCTTGGCCGGAAGCCCGCCAATCGCGGCGCGGCCTGTGAGCCGGTGGCCCTCGCGGAGAGATGGATTCTCGGGCACGACGGCCCAGCTGAAGGCGTGAACTGGGTAGTCGGCGAATTCCTCGAACCGCACGCCGGTCCCGCAGACATGGAGGACGTTGAAGGGCGCTGGGGCGGCGGCGGTGAGAATGCGAAGGTCGTACGGGCGTTGGAAGCGACGGCACTCCTCGGCGGTCACGAGGTCCCGGGTCGCGACGTTGGTGGCGTAGAAGAGTCCGTCGGCGCCCGCCTCCAGGCACGCGCGCGCGTAACCGGCGAGCGTCTCGGCGATGGCGTCCAGCGCGTGCTCCATCGCGGTCGGCGCCGAGCGCATGATCGCGAGCGCCTGCTCGCGTCCACCGCTCAGGAGGGACGGCGTGACCATCAGCGGGGAGAAGACCGTCCAGATGATCGGCGTGTCCGGGCCGAGGCCGGCGCGGATCAGTCGGAGCGCTTCGAGCTGCTCGCCCAGCACACCACTCCGCGGATCGGCGGGCTTCAGGCGCGCGAGGTCGACGGCGCTCGCGCAGGGATTCTCGGTGACGGTGTAGGGGACCGCGCGCTCGTCTGACGGCTGGTATCGAAGCCCCCACGTCTCGGCGAAACATTGGGCGCGCGACTGGGGCTTGAGATAGTCCCAGCCGAACTCGCGCGCGAGCCGGAGCGACTCGGCGGCGAGGTTCGTCGCCGAGTTCTCGGTCGCGAAGTTGTGCATCCAGAAGCCGAGCGGCACCCGGTCGACGGGATCGCCCTTCAACGCCGCCATCACGCGTTCACGGTTCGTCATCGTCTTGGGGAGTATGGCCATGCGTCCCTCCACTGGCGGATCGGGTCCCGCTCTGTGGGATCATAGCGGGCCAAGGAGGAATCGTCGATGGACATCGGCTGCCATCTTCCGAACCAAGGGCCCCTGGCCACCCGTGAGGCGATCGTTACGTTCGCTCGGGAGGCTGAGCGGCGCGAGATCGCCTCGCTCTGGGTGAGCGACCACGTCGTCTTCCCGCGGACGGCGACCGGCAGTTATCCGGGTGGCCGGTTCCCACATCCGCCGGACAAGCCGTATCTCGAGCCCGTCACCGTCCTCACCGCGGCCGCGGTCTCGACGGAGCGGGCGCGTCTGGGCTCCTCGGTGTTCATCCTCGGGCACCGGCACCCGGTCGTCATGGCCAAGATGCTCGCGAGCATCGACGTGCTTTCGGGCGGGCGCCTCATCTGCGGGGTCGGCGTGGGCTGGTGGAAGGAGGAACTGGAGATCTTGGGCGCGCCCTTCCACGCGCGCGGCCGTCAGGCCGACGAGGCGCTGAGGGTCTTCAAGGCGCTGTGGACGATGGACAACCCGGCCTTCGACGGGGAATTCTTCCGCTTCCGCGACATCGGTTTCGCGCCCAAGCCCGTGCAGAAGCCGCACCCGCCGATCTGGGTGGGTGGCGACAGTCCGGGGGCGTTCCGCCGCGTCGTCACGCTCGGGGACGGCTGGCACGCGACGTCGAAAAGTCCGACCGAGCTGCGGGAGGCGTTCGGGCGCCTGCGGGCGGCGGCCGATGCGGTGGGCCGACGCTGGGAGACGATCACGCTTTCGCTTCGCTTCGGCTTGAGCGACGAGCTGCTTGCCCAAGGGCGACAGACCGTCATCGACCGGCTCGGTGAATACAAGCGACTCGGCCTGAGCCACGTGCTGCTCGACTTCCGCCGCGACGATCTCACGCAGATGATCGACATCCTCGACCTGGTCACCGGCACCATCCGGCCGGCGCTCGCCACGCCCTGATCGTTACGCGGACGTCGTCGTCAGCGTGCTCCGGGGCGCGCGGCGGGGGCGCGGCGGTCTGTGTCCCCTTGGACGTCGCGGCGGATCGCGTCGAAGATCAGATCGGCGACGATGATGTTGCCCTGGCGGTTGACGTGGCAGCAGGCGTCGACGTAGAGCGGCTCCGGGTGGGCGGCGAAGGCGGCGGTCAGGTCCGTGAAGCGAACGCCCCCCGCCGCGAGCGCTCGCCCGGCGTCGCTGAGCACGGGATACGCCGTGGCCACGATGCCCGAGTAACGCTGCGATCGGACGGCGTCGGCCTTCTCGCGCGGCCCCATCGGCTTCGAGCCGGGCACGTACTGGTTGGGCTGAAGGAAGTGGTAGTAGCGAATGCCCTGGCCGCCGGCGACGTCGTGGAGCATGCGCGATGATCTCCGCCAGAGAC
>JBGPYK010000285.1:0-4272 GCA_041493245.1 Methylomirabilia bacterium
GGGCTCAGCCCGAACTCGCGGGCGAGGCCCTCGAGGTCCGTCGTCCACCGCTCGCGCAGGCGCGCGTCGCGCCGGACGTAGAAGATCATCTCGTTCAGGGGCAGCGTCTTGTCGCAGCGCTCGACGTTACCCATGCGCCGGCCCCCCTACTTCTTTTCGAGCCAGACTTCGTCGATGGCCGCCTTGCCGGGACCGGCGAGGAAGAGCAGGATGCCGCCGGCGAGCAGCATCAGGTCGAGGCGGCCGGCGTTCCAACCCGGACCGGCGAACTTCACGTAGAACGTCGCGACGATGAACTCGATTGCGAACACCAGTCCCAGCCAGCGCCCGAAGAGACCGACGAGCAGCGCGAACCCGCCGAACAGCTCGAGGTATCCGATGAAGGGACCGGAGACACCCGGCACCGGGATGCCCATCTTGGTGAAGGCGGCGGCGAGGTTGTCGACGCCACTCGCCAGCTTCCCCCAGCCCGCGATGATAAAAATGAGGCCCATGGCGACCCGTACGGCCGTGATGCCCCATCCCGCCTCGATCCCGCATATCCCTCGCATAGCCCGTCCTCCCTGTGTGAGTGGGACCACGGAAAGATCTTCAGCCCGAACCGGGCGTACGATACCACGCGGAGCAGGGGTGGAAGGGCCTTCCTTTATACTTCCTCTCCGTGTATGCCGGGGGGTGTGCGAGTGACTGACCGGATCGTCCTGTCCCTGATCGGCGTCGTTTCGGTGGTGGCGCTGGTCGTCGTGGGCACGTTGTTGCTCGGAGGCGCGCCCTCCGCCGGCGTCGGCGTGGAGGTCGCCGCGCTGCCGGCGGTGAACGCCGTGCTCAACGGTGCCAGCGCCGTGCTCCTGACGGCGGGCTTTCTCTTCATCCGGCGACGGAACGTCGCCGCCCATCGTGCCTGCATGCTCGGCGCCTTCGGGGTGTCGGTCCTGTTCCTCGTCTGCTATCTGGTCTACCACTACCACGCCGGCTCCCGCCCCTTCGGCGGCCAGGGCTGGATCCGCCCTCTCTACTTCGTCCTGCTCGTCTCGCACATCGTGCTCGCCGCCGCGATCGTCCCGCTCGCGCTCACCACGATCTACCGCGGGCTCTCCGCCTACCGCGGCGTCTCCGGGCACGTGGCGCGTCATGTACGCATCGCGCGGTGGACGCTGCCGATCTGGCTGTACGTCTCGGTCACGGGAGTTATCGTCTACCTGCTGCTCTACCACTGGTGAACGCAGGCCGCTGAAAACGGCCCATCTGCGTCGTTGGCTCCTCGCTCCTCCCTGCGACGTGGCAGGGCCACGCCTCAGTCGTCGCTCGTCGCCGCCTAGCATCTGGGCCGTTTTGAGCGGCCTGGATTGACGGCGGCGGGGTCTGGTCCGGCGATATGATGACCGGAGACATCCCAGGGAGGCGCGCTGAGCATGGCTGATAGGGAGTGGATCCTGCTGAATCCTGGACCGGCGAACACGACGCGGAGCGTTCGCGCGGCGCTCGTCATGCCTGACCTTTGTCATCGCGAGCCCGAGTGCTTTGAGATGATGCGGAGGTGCCGCGACGGCCTCACGCGGCTCGCGGGCGGCACCGGCGACTGGACGAGCGTGCTCTTCGCGGGGTCGGGGACCGCTTCGGTGGAGGCGGCGATCTGCTCGGCGATTCCGCCCGGCCGCGCTCTGCTCGCCGTGGACAACGGCGTGTACGGCGACCGAATGGCGCGGATCGCTCGCGCCCACGCCATCCCCGTCGAGACCGTGCGGACCGATATGTTCACGCCGATCGACCCCGCTGCCGTCGGGACGGCGCTGCGGGCCCACCCGGAGATCAGCCACGTCGCCGTCGTCCACCACGAGACGACCACCGGGCTCCTCAACCCCATCGCCGAGATCGCCCGCGTCGCCGCGCGCGAGGGACGGCGGGTGATCGTGGATGCGATGAGCTCGCTCTTCGGGGAACCACTGACCATCACCGCCGAGGCCATCGACTTCGTGACCGCCAGCGCGAACAAGTGCCTGCAGGGGATTCCAGGCGTGTCGTTCGTCCTCTGTCGGCGGAGTGCGGTGGAGGCTCTCGCCGGGCGGGAGCCGCGGAGCGTCTACCTGGACCTGCACAACCACTACGTCCAGCAGGAACGCGACAGCACGCCCTTCACTCCCGCGGTGCAGGTGCTCCACGCGCTCGAGCAGGCGCTCACCGAGCTGGACGCCGAGGTGGTGTCGCGCCGCATCACGCGCTACGCCGAGAACGCCCGCGTGCTCCGCGAGGGCATGGCCCACCTCGGCTTCGAGATCCTGGTGCCGGAGGCGGCCCGCTCGAACATCCTCACGACGTTCCGGCTGCCCGCCGGGCTCGCCTACGACCCCCTCCACGACGCGATGAAGCGCCGCGGCTACATCATCTACGCCGGTCAGGGCGACATCCGCACCTACGCCTTCCGCGTCTCCAACATGGGCACCCTCTCACCCGACGACATGCGCGGCGTGGTCTCGGCGTTCGCGGCGAGCCTAGAGGAACTGGGCGTCACCGCGGGCGGTCGATCGGGCTAGGAGTGCGTCGGAGCAGGAGTTGCGGGCTTTGAAGAAAAGGGGTGAGAATGCACATCATGACGACGCCAGGCCTTCGTCAAGCAAGCCGCACCGATCTTCTGTTGAAGAAACTTCGCCGCTGGCAGAAGCGTCACGGCAACGCAGCGAAGGTGGCGGCGACGCACCGCCAAGTACTCCTCGAGCGCGTCGTCGAGTCCATGGCGTTCGAGAACGAACCGGTCACTGTGGCTCGCCTGAGAAGCCTGCTGAAGAGTCGGAGTCCGAAAGCGCTCAAGTAGGCTCAACGCGCTACTTCGACACTGCGGAGGGCCCTCCTACACCCAGGTGGCGGAGAGGCTGCCCCCGCCTCCGCTGCCCCACATCGGCAACCGTGGTACGCGAACGTCTGACTCAGTCGTAGGTGTCCTTCCGCCGGAGCCCGCAGGAGACAAGCTCAACGTCGGCGGCGACGCTTGGTTCTCCTTTCCGCCTGCGCGTTGAGCTCCTTCAAAAACTCGTCGAACGGCCGGCTCTTGCCGGCGAGGAGCTCCTTGCGGCTCTGTGCGATGTGCGGCCGAATCTTGGGGTTTCGGAGCTCGAGGTAGTTCTCGAACTCGTCAATGTTCATGACGCCGGCGACGGGGATCCCGTCCTTCTCGAGGATGATGTACTCGTTGTTGAGGTGGACCCGTTTCACCACGGCGCCCAGGTTGTGCCGGGCCTGGGTGATGGGGAGACGTTGGACCACGGGGAATGTCTTGGTTGCGACCTTTCGCCCCAAAGCGTCAGCTCCATTATCGTTGAACAGCGTTGACCACTTCCAGGTTCAGGATAGCGAAGCCCCGCGGCCTGTCAAGGATGGGGAGTCCAACCGGCGTCAGTCGGGCGGGACTGCCGTGCGGCCGAGGCGCAGCGCGAGGACGGTGAGGACGGCTCCGGCCGCCGCGAGCGGCAGCCCGAGTGCGAAGCGTTGGCGTTCCCGGGCCCGGCCGGTGAGTGTCTTGAGGACCATCCGGTCGCCCGTGACCAACTCGTCGCGGCTTACCAGGAACTGGCGGAGTCGTTCGCGCTGGTCGGGCAGTAGCTCGCGCCGGCCCCACTGGACGTCGGTCGCGAGCGTGCGCAGGCGAGTCAGCTCGAGGGCGCCCCGGGCGATCGCTTCGCGGGCCTCCGCCGCGACGCCGCGCTCGTAGGGTGTCAGGAACGGCGCCTGGAGGGCGGGGACGGCGCGCTCGAGGGCGTCGAGCCAGATGTGATCGGCGCGGGGGAAGGCGGCCAGCGCGATTCCGGCGATCGCCACGGCCACGCCCGCGACGACGCCGGCGCCGGCCAGCGCGCGCCGCCCCTCGCGCCGCGCGCGTACCGCGAGCGCTACTACGCCGCGCGCGAGCCCGACGAGGACCAGCAGCGCGCCGAAGGTCGCGACGATCGTCGCCCCGGTGGGCAGGTCCCAGCCGAACGAGGCGGCCAGCCCCAGGACGCTGACGACGAGGCCGATGAGCCAGCCGATCGCGAGGCGGCGTCCAATGGTGGGCGCCAGCCAGGCACCGATCACCGCGGGGACGATCAGGTAAGAGAACACGAGGAGCACGCCGGCGATCCTCACCGAGCTGGTCACGACGAGACCGAAGGTCAGGTAGAAGAGGAAGTCCCAGGCCCGTGCGCCGCGCACGTGGCCACCGAGCGAGAGCGCCAGCAGTGGGCGCCGGCACAGCCAGTGGACGGCCCCGATGAGTGCGTACAGTCCGGCGAGGCGCGTCAC
>JBGPYK010000255.1:0-4676 GCA_041493245.1 Methylomirabilia bacterium
CGTCGCGCTTGATCCACAGCTCCACGCCCAGCTCGCGTGACAGGCGCTCGAGCGCCAGAAGCGGCGTGGGGGCGTTGGTCAGCTCGATTCTCGGGATGGCGGCGGCCGACGTCGTCATGGGCGTTCACTATCTCAGGCGAAGAGGTCCCCAGGCAAGGAATTGGCGGGCTGGCCGAGCAGACGCTTCATCATGAGCGCGTTCTGCACCGGAAACGCCCGATTGTTGTTGTTGAAGGAGATGAAGACCTGCTCGCTCTCGGCCACCGCCGCCTCGACGTCGGGGCGGAGCGCCCGCAGCTCGTCCTCCGTGTAGAGATAGTCGTACTTCTCGCGGACGGCCGGCTCTTCTCCCCGGAGCTGGCGGAGCCAGCCCTCGGTGTTCCGGCCATGGAGGCGAAAGACCGCGGTCCGGGCGGTGACCTCCGGCACGTAGGGCACGGCGTTGGGCGTCGCGGGGGCATCCACGATCACGTGGGCGAGTCCCGCCCTCCGCAGCGTGCCCAGCGTCTCGTCGACGTGAGCGGGAAGCCACGAGCGGTCGCGGAACTCGACGGCGATCGTCCAGCCGGGCAACCGCTCCGGGAGAGAGGCGAGGTCGTCGAGACGCTCGCGGGAGAAGCGCACCCACGGCGCGAGCTGGAACAGCACGTAGCCGAGCTTGCCCGCCTCATCCAGCGGCCGGATCGCCTCACGGAAGAGCCGGAAGGCCTGCTCGCGCGCCTCGGGCGGGAACGCCCCGGCTTCGATCTCACCGCGCCGCGTCCGCCGCGGATGGCGCGGCAGCAGGAGCTGCAGCTCGGCGGGAAGCGTCTCGGGCCTTGGATGATGGCCCGTCATCAGGGAGTAGGCCTTGACGTTGAAGAGGAAGCCGGGCGGCGTGCGCTCGGCCCAGAGGACAGCGTTGCGAACGGCGGGGATCGCGTAGTAGGAGGCGTTGATCTCGACGGTGTCGAAGAACCCGGCGTACCAGCGCAGCCGCGCCTCCGCGGTCATCGACTTCTTCGGATAGAACGAGCCGTCCTCGATGAGCGCGGGGTCGGCCCACGAGCAGATGCCGACGCGCACGCCCATCGGCGAGATGACCTACTGCGAGCGCGTCAGCGCCGGGCGGCCCGGGCGATGGCTTGGGCCAGCTCGTCGGCCTCGCGGGGATCGAGCGATCGCAGACGGCCGAGCACCACCTTCGCGTCGTCGATGCGCCCCATCTGAACGTAGGCGTGACCGAGGTACTCCAGCGCCTGTGGGAAGTTCGGACGCAGCCGCAGTGCCTCCTGATAGGCGCGGACGGACTCGTCGTACCGGCCCTGGTTGCGGAGCGCGAAGCCGAGACCGTTCCACGCCTCGGCGAACGTGGGCCGGAGGCGGACCGCGTCGCCGTAGGCCGCCTCCGCCTGACGCCAGTCCTTCTTCTGTGCCAATGTGACACCCTGGTTGTAGCGCGCCTCCGCGCTCGGAGACGACGGCGCCCGCGGCGCCCCCCTCGGTTCGGCGACAGGCCCGGTGTCGTTAGCGAGCGCCTGGGCGGGCGCCAGCACGAGCAGAAGCAGCACGGCGACAATCAGCGGCATGGAGCACCTCCGTGGGACTGACGGCGCGATCGTATCACGTCGGACGACGCCCCGAACCCCTTCGGCTGGTGGGGTCCCCGGAGCCCACAACGAGGGCTTGCGCTAGTGCGGCGCGTCGTGCATACTCTGCCCACTTCTTTCAAAACCCTTCCTTGATCGTCCGGACGCAACGGTTCGAGATTTCGCGCGAGACACTCAAAGGAGGTTATCCATGAGCCAGCACGGCAAACTGTTCGCGATCCTGGTGCTTAGTGTCGCGACTATCGTCAGCGGACTGGCGGTCACTCGGCAGGTGATCGCGGTGACCGGGGAAGTCGACGCCGAGCGCCTCAACCGTGCCATTCTGGACTTTGTCGCCACCAAGAACCCCCAGGCGCCCATCAGGGCCTTCCAGGGCTTCCCCGACACGCTGGTGGCCGAGGCCGGGCGGGCGAACATCGATCACTGCCTGGGCTTGGCCCTCGCCGAGGTGGAGTCGGAGTTCCGCCACGACATCGTGGGCTCCGCCGGCGAGATCGGCCTCTTTCAGATCCTCCCTACCACCGCCGCCCTCTTCGAGTCGTCCGTCGGACCCTTCCGTCGCCCGGTGCTGGCCCGCGACAAGCGTGACCTCGGCGACCTCGCCGAGCCGACCGTCAGCACCCGTTTCGCCATGGCGTACCTGCGTGACATCCTGAGCCGGAAGTCCACGATCCGTGAGGCCCTCACCGAATACAACGGCGGCCCCACGGGACGTCACCCACACTACTACCGCATGGTGATGGGCGCCTACGTGGAGATCCTCGAGCACCCCGAGCTACGCTGCCGCTACCAGGAAATCCCCAAGAAGCCCGCGCCACTCCTGGCGCTCCTCCGCATGTGAACTCGTCGGAGGTGGGCGCGGCTCAGTCTTTCATCGGGAAGAAGCGGCCGCGCGCCGTCGCGATGAGACGTTCGGTGGCCAGCTCGGTGAGGCGCCCCTCGACGTCGACGTAACGCCCGTGGTCCATCACCAGACGCGCGTGGCCGAGGAGCGGCGTCTCGAGCGGGGCGCCCGCGACGTAGCGGACGGTCAGCTCGCCCGTCAGCGCCGCGCGGCCGGTGGCGCGCACCACTGCCGCGCCGAGGACCTCGTCGAGGTAGGTCGCCACGATGCCGCCCTGCGCGGCGCCCTTCGGTCCTTGGTAGCGGGCGGGGATGACGATCGGCGCGATGACACCCTCCGTCGTCTTGAAGCAGCGCACGCGCAGGCCATCGGGGTGCCCGGGACCGCAGCCGAAGCACTCGTAGTACGGATGCTCCGGCCCCGTCACGAAGCGCTGCTCCTCGAGGCCGGCGAGGACGTCGTGGAAGACCGCGGGCACCTCGGGGCCGTCGCTCACGCCGGCGAGTGTAGCACCGGGGCTATAGTCGCCCTCGGCAGTCCGTGCTCCGGTACTGGGTCAAGTTGCACGCCCGGGACATCGGCGGGATCCTCAGGGAATCGATGCAGTACTGGTGAGCTGTATCGGAATGTTGGCATTGACGTGGTCGCAGCAGAATCGTAGCTTTCAGACAGATCAATGGGAACCTTTTTTGCCGAAGTATTGGTAGCCGCGCCGCATACTCCGGAGCGCCGCGAGCCCGTCAAGCTTCTCGTCGATACGGGCTCGACCTATACATGGGTTTCCACCGCGCTCCTCCGGCGGCTCGGCATCGACGCAACGGAGCGGCGACGGGTCGTCACGATCGAAGGCGCCGCCTCGGAGCGTGACGTCGCCGAGATCCTGGTGACGCTGGGTGACCGGACGCTCCACACCGTCTGCCTCTTCGGACAGGAACGGGACCTCGACGTGCTGGGCGCGTACACCCTCGAAGGCTTCGGTCTCGCCGCCGACCCGGTGCAGCGCCGCCTCGTGCCGGCCATCGTCTACGGCGCAGCGGGTTTGTGCTGTTGGGGGGCACCAGCGACTGGTTCCCCCCAAACCCCCCTCACCGTCCTCATCGGCTCCTCGTCAGCGCCAGCCTCGCCAGCCAGCTCGGCGCACTGGAGCACGTACTCCAGCTCCAACACCGGCTCGGCGCGGTAGAGACGGGCGGCCGAGCGCACCACCGCTCACCACTGGTACCACGCGTGCACGCCAACTCGCGCGCGCACGCCCGTCGCCACCGCGTGACCGGGCCGTTGACATCTTGATGCCTCCTACCCATGCTTTGATGCATGCGAACCACCGTTCGCCTCGATGACGATCTCCTCCGCCAGACGAAGGCCCTCGCCGCGCAGACGGGCCGCACGCTCACCGCCGTGATCGAAGACGCGCTCCGGGAGACCCTCGCCCGTGACCGCGGACGACGCGCGCGGCCGCGGGCCGCGCTGCCGACCTTCAAGGGTCACGGGCTTTGGCCGGGTGTCGATCTCGACGACAGCACCGGCCTCCTCGACATCATGAAAGACGGCCGTGATCCTGCCTGACGTGAACGTCCTCGTCTGCGCGTATCGCGAGGACGCGCCGAAGCACGAACGGTACCGGAAATGGCTGGAAGGATGACCCAGCCCACCGGTGCCCCCGCGTCCGTCGTCGGGGCCCGCCTCAAGCGTAAGGAAGACCACCGGCTCGTCACCGGCCGCGGCCGGTACCTGGACGATCTGAGGATCCCGGGCGTGCTGCACGCCGCGCTCGTCCGCAGTCCGCACGCCCACGCGCGGATCGATCGGATCGACAGCACCGCTGCGCTCGCAATCCCAGGCGTCGCCGCCGTGCTGGGTCTCGTCGAGCTACCCGAGTGTGCGGGCGGAGTGCCGCCCCTCGTCCCGTCCCCGCGACTCCGGCCGTATCGGCAGCCCGTGCTTGCGGGGCCCGAGGCGCGGTGCGTCGGGGAGATCGTCGCGGTCGCCGTCGCCGAAGACGCGTACCGCGCCGCCGACGCCGCCCTCGCCGTGCGCGTCGACTACACGCCGCTCCCCGCCGCGGCATCCGTGGAAGCGGCGCTCGCGCCGGGAGCACCGCGAGTGTACGCCGAGTGGCCCGACAACGACGCCGGGCTCTCCACCGGTGACGTCGGCGACGTCGATCAGGGGTTCAGCAACGCCGCCGTGGTCGTCGAGGCCCGCTTCCGGGTCCCGCGCGCGGCCGGCATGCCGATCGAGCC
>JBGPYK010000086.1:0-7873 GCA_041493245.1 Methylomirabilia bacterium
CAACGGTCCGGAGATCACCGTCACCGGCGGGCTCGGCGACGAGAACGCGCTCCACCTGCCCCATCTCGAGACGCCGACCTTCACGTGGGTCGCCGACGGGCCCGACGAGATCCGGAAGGTCTGCCGCCTGCTCGTGCGCGAGGGTGTCGACCTGTTCAAGCTCAACGTCTCGGGCCACGTGGGGCCACCCGACAACCGCGCCAACCGCACCGTCATGACCGACGCCGAGGTGGCGGCGGCCATGGAGATCGCCCGGGCCGGCGGCGCGCGCGTGTGCGCGCACGCTCGAAGCGCCGACTCCGTCAAGATGTGCGTGCGGCACGGGCTCGGCATCATCTACCACGCCAACTTCGCCGACGAGGAAGCCCTCGATCTGCTCGAGGCCAACCGCGACTGGTGCTTCGTCGTCCCCGCGCTGGGCCTCACCTACCAGGCCTGTTACGCGGCCACCGAGTGGGGATTCACGCCCGAGAGGGTCCGCGAACGCGGTCTCGCGCGCGAGATCGAGGTCTCCGTGGAGACCATGGGCCGGATGCGCAAGCGCGGGATCCGGGTCCTGCCCGGCGGCGACTATGGCTTCGCGTGGAACCCGCACGGCACCTACGCGCGCGACCTCCTGCTCTTCGTCGACGTGCTCGGCTTCACGCCGATGGAGACGCTGGTCGCGGCGACGAGGATGGGCGGCGAGATCATGGGCCGCGGGGACGAGCTGGGTCAGGTCAAGCCCGGATACCTCGCCGACCTCCTGCTCGTCGACGGCGACCCGCTCACCGACATCAAGCGCCTGCAGAACCAGGACGCGCTGCTGCTGATCATGAAGGACGGCCGGCTGCACAAGGCCCCGTGAGCCCGCCTCAGCACGTCGACCGTGCCGGCGCCGGGCCGAGCAGGACGATGGCGGCGGCGACGGCTTGGAGTGCCGCGCAGGCGCCGAGCGCGGGCGCGTAGCTGCCGGTCCAGTCGCGTATGACGCCGACGAGCGAAGGTCCGAAGGCGAACGTGAACTGATTGATCCCGACCACGAGGCCAACGAGGGCGCTGAAGCGCTCGCGCGGCCACTCGACGGCGAGGATCAGACCGGGCAGCGTGGTGAGATTCCCCACACCCAGGCCGAAGAGCGCGCAACCGGCGTAGACGCCCGCCGCGGATCGCCCCCACACGAGCAGGGCCAGGCCGATCATCTGGATGACGAGCGTCGCGCACGCGACGACGCGGCGGTTCAAGCGATCGACGACGACGCCCGTCGCCAGACGCCCGATCAGCGCCGCCGCCGTCGTTGCGCTCACGGCTCGTGCGGCCCCGCCCATCCCCAGCACCGCCGTCACGAGCGCGACCAGATGTGTGAGCACACCGACCTGTGCCGCGAGGGCGAGCGCGAACGGGGCGGACACGCTCCAGAAGCGCCACGTGCGCAGCGCCTCCCCGCGCCACCGTCGCGCGCCGGCCGCCGAACGGACGGCGAGTGTGGAAGGACGGGGATCGCCGTCGGGGCCAAGACCGAGCTCTGCGGGACCCCGTCGCATGACCCCCGCCGCGACGGCGAGCAGCACCACGAGTGAGATAAGGGAAGCGGCGGCGAGCGCCCGCCTGAAGCCGACCACGCTGATAAGCGGGATGAGCACGGGCGCGACGATCACACCGCCCAGCGTCGCCCCATTGAACGCGATGCTGACGGCGAGGCCGCGGCGGCGCTCCCACCAGGGCGCGAGAATGATGTTGATCGCGGCGCCGCTCATCGATCCCCAGCCCACCGACATCACGAGGAAGGCCGGGTAGAGCTGCCACGGCTGCGTGACGATACCGAGCCCCGCAATGCCGGCGGCCATCGCGACGCTTCCCCCCGCCACGACGGCGCGCGGTCCGAAGCGTTCGTACAGGCCGGCGATCGACGCCGTCAAGAGCGCGCCGGCGACGTAATACACCGTCACCGGCGCCGATACGGCGGAGGCCGACCATCCGTGCAGCCGCTGGAGTGTCGCGACATAGACGGTGAGCCCGTAGAAGCCGAGGCCGAAGCTGAACAGCGCCATGACGAAGGTCGCACCCACGACGTTCCAGCCGTAGAAGTATCGAGCGTTCATGCTCGCCCACGACGCTAGCGGCTGCGCCACCCGTCGTCTCGCCGTTTTCGGACGTGGTCGTCCCGAGGCGCTGCGGGCCCCGGCTCGCGTGCTAGGCTCGCACTATCGTGAGCGAAAGCCTCGCCCTCGACTGGGGCACGTGCGATCGCGCGCGGATCGCGCGAGACGCGCGGTTCGACGGGTGGTTCTTCACCGGCGTGTTGACCACCCGGATCTATTGCCGCCCCATCTGCCCGGTGAAGCCCGCCAAGTCGCGCAACGTCGTCTTCTTCCCCACCGCGGCCGCCGCCGAGCGCGCGGGTTTTCGGCCCTGCTTGCGGTGTCGACCCGAGACCGCGCCCGGGACACCGGCGTGGCACGGCGCGGCGGCGACGGTCTCGCGCGCCCTGCGGCTCATCGAGCGCGGTTTCCTCGACGACGGCAAGAGTGTCGAGGACCTCGCGGACACGCTCGGCATGACGGCCCGACATCTGCGCCGACTGTTCGTGCGGCACGCCGGGGCCTCCCCGACCGCCAGTGCGACGACCCGGCGCGTGCAGCGCGCGAAGGCCCTGGTCGACGACACTGCGATGCCGATGTCCGCGATCGCGTTCGCCGCGGGGTTCGCCAGCATCCGACGATTCAACGCCGCATTTCGCGCGGTGTATCGGAGGCCGCCAACCGCCGTTCGCCGAGCGAGGAGCAGGCGCGGGACCACGCGCAACACCGCCGAACGTTAGCGTTGTCGAGACGGTCCCGGGCCAATCCGCCTGCGATAGAATCTCGTCCTCGATTCTGAGCCCTCACGCACGGCAGGCCGGGAGGTCACGCAATGGACCTGGAGCTTCAAGGCTGCCCGAGCTGATGGTGCTTGGCGGGCTCGCGCAGGCGGCCGCTGAGGGGAGGAGGAGCGACGTCGCTGTCGACGAGGGACGATGTCGTTCGCAGCCCGCTTCGGTCGGGGGGGCGGGTCGGACCAGGGAGGGCTGAGACATGCCACATCCGCTCGTGACGCAGCTCCGGTTCACCCGCAGCGAATGGATCCGCGGGCTCAAGGACGTGACGGCTGAGGAGGCAGCACGGCGCTTCGGCCCGATCAATCCGATCGCGTGGATGATCGGCCACCTCGCGTGGCAGGAGCAGCTCTACTGGCTCGAGCGAGCGCAGGGTACGACCATGGTGCTCGAGGTGAAGCAATTCGGCTACGGCAAGCCGCTCACCGTGCCGCCGCTCGACGAGGCGTGGGCGTGGTGGCGCGCCGTCACCACCGCCGCCGATCCGTACCTCGACAGCCTCACCGGCGCGAAGCTCACGCGGCGATGGAAGCGCGAGCCCTCGAAGGAGACGCCGGGCACGAAGCTCCACCGCACGACCTATCACTACTGGTTCCACCTCGGCGAGTCGCAGGCGATTCGCCAGATGCTCGGGCACGCGGAGCTGCCGGATTTCGTCGGCGGATTCGGGAAGTCTCAGTACCGGCCGGAGAGCTAGCGGGATCTCGAGGAACGCCACCGCTGCGCCGCGGCGCTCCGAGCGTCGGGGGGTTGAGGGGCGCCACGGCTTTGCCGGGGCGTCCCGAGCGTTGGGGGGCTTGGGGGGCCCGCTCGGGGCCCCCCATGTGGCTAATTCGCCGAGGCGGTGGCGGCGCGCCAGATCCGGCGTGCGCCTTTGTCGATATTGAGGGCCACGATCGCTGCGCCGACGAGGAACAGGCACGCCAGCGCGAACGCCGGGCCGTAGCCGCCCGTCGTCTCGAACAGCGCACCGGCCAGCCAGGAGCCGATGGCGGCGCCCGTCTGGTGCACAAAGAAGATCAGGCCGAAGACCGAGCTGACGGAGAAGCGGCCGTAGATGTCGGCGGTCAGCGCCGAGGTCATCGAGCCTGTACCCGCCATCGTGATGCCGCCGAGGACGGCCACGGTGAGAATGGCCACCGGGTTATCGCGGATGAGGAAGAAGCCGGCGAAGATGAAGACCCGGCCGGCGTAGATCGCGGCGAGCACGGGCCGGCGACCGAGACGGTCAGACAGCGCGCCGAGCATCACCGTGAATCCGATGCTCGAGCCGCCGAGCACGCCGAGCGCCCACGACGAGAACATGGGCGAGTAGCCGTGATCAGTGAGCATCGGGATCCCGTGCGCGGAGAGCAGGCTCATCGAGAAGCCACAGGTGAAAAACGAGCCCGCGAGCTGCCAGAAGGCCAGCGTCCGCAGCGCCTCGCTGGCGCTGACACGCTCGACCAGGGCCGCAGTGGTGCCGGCCTTCGGAGCGGCGCCGTCGGCGGTCAGCCCGACCGACTCCGGAGAGTCTCGGACCACCCACAGGCAGAGAGGCAGCGCGAGCACGAGGATCCCCCCCGCGATCAACACGTACGTGGTGCGCCACCCGGTGGTGAGGATGAGCCACGTCACGGCGGGAACGAGCAGGCTCATCCCGGTCATCGACGCGCTGCCCAGCACGGAGAGCGCGGTCCCGCGGCGCTTGTTGAACCACCGCGCGACCACGCCGGAGGCGATCACGGGTCCGGTGCCGGCGAGCCCGAGCGGCACGAGCACGCCGTAGACGATGGCGAACTCCCAGTAGTTGCGCACCATCGCGGTCAGCACGAGCGAGATGACCAGCAGCACGGTGCCGACCGAGGTGACGGCGCGCACGCTGAAGCGATCGAGGGCCATGCCCGCGATCGGCATGAAGACGCCGTAGAGGAAGAGGCTCAGCGCGATCACGGCGGAGAAGCTCGCGCGATCGAGGCCGAGATCGCCCACGATCGGCTTGAGGAACGGCCCCACCGCGTGGCGGATGCCCGTCGACATGAACGTCATGACGGAGAACGCCGCGACGACCCACCAGCCGTAAAACATCGATCGGTTTCTCACGACGCCTGCACTATATCCCAGCCACTAGCTCGAGAAGAACTCGAGCAGCAGGCGATTGACCTCGGGGGCGTTCTCGTACGCAGACCAGTGGCCGGCTCTGGGAATCCGGTGCATGTCGAGCGTGCCGACGGCCTCGCGGATCTCGCCGATTAACAGATCGGCGGGCCGGAACGGAGAATCGTCGCGCTCACCCCAGAGCAGGCGGATCCGGCAGGTGAGCCGCGCGAGGTCGCCCAGGAGCGTCCCGCCGCCGCTCACCTTGCGACTGTTGAAGCGGGTCCGCCGGACGCAGGCGGCCTGAATGTCCACCGTGTCCTCGGTGACGCTCGCCGAATCGCTGAGCATGTTGACGAGCAGATTATGGCGGCAGATCTCGCGGAAGAGCTTCTCGTCGTCCGCGGCTTCCCGGTAGCTCCGGGTCGGCCGGTTGCCGAAGCGGCGCGTGGGGAAGCCGCCAGGTGAGACCAGGCACAGGTGCGTCACCCGCGGGGCGAGCCGCCGGGCGAGGTTCGTGGCGATGGCCCCGCCGAACGAGAACCCGGCCAATCGCAGCGGGCCGTCGCCCGGGAACATCTTGACGAACAGCTCGTGCACGAGGTCGAGGTACGCCGCGCCGGTCGTCTCGCGCGCGACGGGCGCCGAGGCGCCGTACGACGGGTGATCGAGCGCGTGCACGGTGAAGCGTGTCGCCAACGGCTCGACGTTGCGGATCCAGTGCTTCCACGAGCCCATGCCGCCGTGAAAGAGGACGACATCCGGTCCGCTGCCGCTCCGGTGCACCGCCATCCGGGGGGCGTGATCGTCGCTCAGGGTATGGTCCTCCGTTCGCTTTCGATTTGATCACAGGTTCCGGCGGCGAGGGCGCGCGAGCCAGAAGCATACTGCACCGAGCGCACAGAAGCCGACGGCGATCAGGAAGGCGAGGCGATAGCTCCCCGTCAGATCGTGCACCACGCCACCGAACCACGGCGCGATGCCACCGCCGATGCCGTTGCCCACGCTCAGGATTCCGTAGATGACGCCGAAGCGGCGACCCGGGAAGAGATCGACCGCGATCGCGGTGATGATGGGGCCACGAGCGCCGAAGCCGAGGCCGAAGAAGAACGCGTAGGCGTAGAGCGCTGCCACGTGCGGCCAGACTTCGAGGCCGAGCAAACAGAGCGTCCCCACCGCCGTGCACGCGTACGAGATCGTGGCCGAGGGGGCGCGCCCGATCCGATCGGCCGCGATGCCGAACACGATCCGGCCCACGACCGATAGGAGACCGGTGAGGCCGAAGATGCCCGCCACGAGCAGGCGTGGAAAGCCCTGGTCCACCGCGAAGGCCACCTGGTGAGTCACGACCGAGAAGACGGCCAGCGGCGTGCAGAGGTAGGCGCAGAAGAGCGCCCAGAACGCCGGGGTGCGCAGGGCATCGCCGATCTCGCCACCCGCGGTGGCGGGCCACGGGGCAGGTCCCCCCATCGCACCTCGATTCGGCGCCGCCACGACGGGGGCTTCCCGAACTCCCAGCCAGATCACGGGGACCAACACGAGGAGCGTGCCGACGCCGAGCACGAGATAGGCGGCGCGCCAGCCATACCCCTCGATCAACCACTGGGCGAGCGGGCCGATGACCAGCACGCCCGCCCCCATGCCCGAGAAGGCCAAGCCCATCATGCTGCTTCGCCGTTCGGTGAACCACCGCGCGATCAGCGCCCCGGTGGGGACCCAGCTCACCGCGCACACGCCGGCGGCGGCCAGCACCCCCGTTACCGTGTAGAGCGACCACAGCGATCCGATCTGGCTCGACAGGGCACACGCGCTGCCGAGCAGACACGCGCCGCCGAGCATGATCCGGCGCGGGCCCAGGCGGTCCACGAGCATCCCGACGATGGGCGAGAGCAGCCCCTGCGTGACCGACGAGATCGAGAAGGCCGCCGCGGTGGCCCCGCGAGACCAGCCGAACTCCTCCAGCAGCGCGACGAAGAAGATCGGGAACGAGAAGTAGAGGCCGGAAGCGATCGCGAGCGTGACCCACACCGCGCCAACGACAACCCACGGAGTCAGACCAGCGCGCCCTCGTAGGGCGGGGGCTCGTCCCCCGCCGGAACAGAATCGTGGCGGGACGCTCACGGAATGGTGCGGGTGCTCGATGGGCAGCCCATGACGGTCCAGCCTATGCTCTCCCCGTGATCGTCTCCAAGGCCGTCACCGAGAATTTGACGAAGGCGTCGTGGATCCGCCGCATGTTCGAAGAGGGCGCGCGCCTCAAGCAGGAGCGCGGCGCTGACCGATGAGAGATGGCGCCGGCGGGGGACAAGCCCCCGCCCTACAGATTTACAGAACCTGTCCGACGCCAGCGAACATCGATCATGAATAATTCACGCTAACTCCGCTCGAGTAGCTCGATCCGGACGTTCTCGGGCGCCTGGACAAAGGCGATCCTGACGCCCGGACGAATGGTGCGCGGCTCCATCATGAAGCTGGCACCGCGACGCTTGAGCTCGGCCACGGCCTCGTCCATGTTCTCCACGCGCAGCCCGAAATGGTCCAGACCGACGTAGGGCACTGTCGGAGCCGGCGGGACCGCGGCATCCGGCGGCACCGCGGCGAGGAAGATCGTCAGCCCGTTCAGGTCGAGATCGGTGCGGGGCCTGCCGTCCGACTGGACGGACTCCACGATCTTGGCATCGAACATCTGGTGGTAGTACTCGGCCGCCTTCTTCACGTCCCGGCTGCGCAGGTGCATGTGGTCGTAACGGTAGGTCGGTGGCATCGCTGATCTCCTCTGTCCGAAGTTTTCGCTGGCGACCAAGATCATGGCACGGATCACCGGAAGGGCAACTCAGTGCCCCGGTAGATAGCCGCCCAGCACGGTCTTCGGCCACTTGGCCTGCGCCAGCAACCAGTCGCGCGACTGCTCGGCCAGCCGTCGTAAGTGGGCGACGTCCACGC
>JBGPYK010000303.1:0-4143 GCA_041493245.1 Methylomirabilia bacterium
GCCACGAGCATGACCATCACTACGATCTTCCCCAGGCGTCTCATCATGTGTCTCCCATCGTGAATAGGAACCGCGGTAGAGCATCTGGCGCACGACACACGAACTCCCTTACCCCTCACTGAGTCACGCAACCCGGCGGGGCTCCTATCGGGCCGCCTCGTCCATGATCAGCATCAGCGTCGTCTCCACCTCCTGCGCGACTCCCTTCAGTTCGGGGTTGGGGTAGAGGCCGATCAGGGCTGTGGGCTTAATCGTGGCGAGTCGGGTCTTCCCACCCTCCTCGTAGACCGAGATCCGGCACGGCAGCGCGGTCGAGATCTCGAGGTTGGCTTCGAGCACCTTCTTGGCTTGGTGCGGGTTGCAGACCTCGAAGACTCGGCACTCCCGGGCAAACGACACGCCTTTCTCGGCCAGCTTGGCCCGTAGATCGTGAACCCCCAGCACGCCAAACTTGTGCCGGCTGATCGCCTGCTCGAGATCGGCGACCAGCCGCTCGAGCGGTTTCGTCGAATCCACTACATGGAGCATCCCCGTCTCCTCCGTTGGCTGGCCTCCTCCGCGTGGCGGGGCCGATCGGCTGCGAGCGGATCATCGAAGGTCGGCCTTCATCCGCTCGAACTCCTCCTTGGTTATCTCGCCGCTACCCCTCGTCAGCATTCACGCGCCGACTCACCCGGCGGGAGGCTTGCGCGCACTTCCACCCTGCTCCAAGGCCCACCGGACGACGAAGACGATTCCCACAATGGCCAGCACCGAGACGAGGCCCATGAAGAGCATCCCGCCGAACCCGCCGCCCCACCCGAATCCACCGCCCATCCCCCATCCTTGCATTCCCCACCCTTGCATCATCTCGTCCCCTCCCTGAAGCGCGCGATCGCGGTCCGACTGACTCGTCCCATGGATACCACGCTAGCACCAACGCCGGCGGGACCCCCATTGGACCTTCGCCCAATGTGGTCCAAGGAGTCCTCGGCGGCGAGCTCGTGGAGGTTGACACGCTGGCGCGCGGGACACAGAACACCCATGAAGCCAAAGTCCGTCCCACGATGATGCTCAAGGTGCGCCGGGCCGACGCCCTCATCGTGAACGGCCTCGATCTCGACATCTGGGCCGACGCGGTCGTCCGCGGGGCCAACAACGCGCGGATTGTCCGCGGCGCCCCGGGCTTCATCGACGTGTCCGGCGGGATTCCGCTGCTGGACGTGCCTACTACGCGCGTCGATCGGTCGATGGGCGACGTCCATCCGCTTGGCAACCCCCACTACACACTTGACCCGATGGCGGCCGGAAAGGACCGCGAGGGAGTCGTCCGATGCATTTGGGGGTCACCGCTTGATCTCATTGCGGGTCTCGGAGCGGAGCGCTGCCGCACGCGCCTCCAGCGTTCTGGCTTCCGCATCCGCCTCATTGAGCAATGCACACGTCCATTACGGTCATACCCTCGCAGGTCGGCGGGTCGCGGCCGCTCTCCCGCGCACTGTGCACTTCGACGATGCCGTGGAGGTCTGGCGCCTCGCCCGCCGGAAAGTGCACGACGTAGTGGTGCCGGCTGGCCGGTGGAAGAGCGCCCAGATGCTCCCGGCGACCTGGAAGACGTGGTGCTGGCCGCGGTCACTGAGGAGATCCAGGTGCACCGCACGTCCGCTCCGGTTGATGAATGTGACCCGCTGGTTGGCGGTGATCCGCAACAGTTGCGGCTCGAGCCGCGTCGCCTCGATGATGACCTCGTGCGTGACGGCAAATGAACGGTCAACGACGCCCGCGACCAACGTCAGCACGAGGACCACGGCGAGTCGACACTCAGCAGCTCGGCACGACGGACGACTTCCCGGAGTCATTCGATACCGTTCGCCCGTTGCAGCTCGCGGACGTAGCGGACGATGGCCTCGAGCTCCCGCTCCGCGACATCCCGCTGGGGTGGCATGTCACCCAAGTTCCAGTGGTGAGCCGCAACGCCGCGACGCACGGCGAGCACGAACGCGACATCGGCGTGGTGGGCCGGCCGGTACATCGCATGCACGAGCGGCGGTCCGCCCGGGCCGCCGGCGCCGTCCTCCCCGTGGCAAACGGCGCAGGAGCGGCCGAAGACGGCGCGGCCCTCGCGCGCGACGGGTGACAGCTCCGGGACGTTGACGGCGACCCGAGGAACCCCACGGGTGCCGGCGTACCAGACCGCGTACCCAGCGGTCATCAAGCTGGCAAAGAGCGCGAGCGGGATGAGCCAGTGCAGGACGCGCTTCACGCCATCCTCCGCACCAGGGCGAGAAGCATGAGCGCGCCGCCGGCGGCGCAGCGCATCTGCGTCACGGGCTCACCAGGGCACCGAAGAGTCGGCGGCCCATCTCGCCGGCCCAGTCTCGTCGCCCGATCGCTCGGCCCACGATCTGCGACCGCCGGTCGACGAGATACACCGTCGGGGTTCCCGTGACGAGATAGGCCGCCGACACGCCGCGATCGCCGTCGAGCAGGACGGGTGCCGTGTAGCCGCGGGCTTTGACGGCCTCGCGCACGAGTTGCGGATCCTCTCCCGTGTTGATGAGCAAGAGCGTGAAGCCCCGTCCCTTGAACTCCTCGTACAGCGCGTTCAACGAGGGCAACTCCCTCGTGCAGTGCGGTCACCAGGTGGTCCAGAAATACAGCATCACGATCCGCCCGCGGAGATCGGTCAGGCGCACCGGTGTCCGATCGAGATCCGGCAGTGAGAACGCGGGGGCGGTGAGGGGCTGAGCCGGGATGCCGATCCCGAGTGCCTCGAGAAGCGACCGGACGTCCTTCTCCGCTCCCGGCACGAAGCTGGGAATCAGCATGAAGCCGATGACGGCCATCAGCGCGATGAGTTGGCGCCGAGTAAACCGTAACTCGATGCTCATGGTTGTCCCCTCCGTCGCACGATCGATCGCTGCCGGCCCAGGACGCGGGTCGCCCCGGGCCGGCAAGCGGCGTCACTGACCGCGCGGAACCCCGTCCGCGGCTGCGGCACGCGCGGTTTGCGGCGGCTCGTCCGAGCGCGCGTCCACGGGCAAGGAGACGCCAGCGACGATGAGGGCGATGACCATCACGATGCTGAGAGACTTTGCGCACGTACGGTCAGTGGCCGGCATGCCCGCCAACCCCTCCACTCGGCGGCTTCAGCATTCTCAGAAACGCGACGAGATCGATCAACTCCTGAACGTTCAGAGAGTCGTTGAACGACGGCATCTTGGACGAGCCGTCGGCCGCCTGGTACCCCTTGCCCTTCTCGATCACGGCGCTCGGGTTGATGATCGCCTCTGCGAAGTAGTCCACTTCGTGCAGCGGCCCCATCATGGACAGCTCCGGCCCCACCTTTTCTTTCTCCTTGGGCGCGGGAAACTTCTCGCCGCGGACCTCGTGGCAGCTATAGCAGTCCAGCTTGACGAACGCTGCGCGCCCCTTCGTCGGGTCGCCCTTCGGCCACGCGAACTTCCAGCCCTTTGGTGTGCCGTGCTGCTCATGGGGTCGCGAAGGGCTGGCCGCGGGACCGGAGCGGTCCGCCCGCTGCTGAGCCGAGAGACGGGGTGGACTGCCGCGGGCAGCAGCACCGCGAATGCCAGCGCCGTCGTCACGCGCGGCGATCCCATCATCGCTCGAGCACGACCTTGACGACGTCGGCGACCTCTTTGCCGCCCTCGTGCTTGGCCTCGACGCTGACGATCCAGCCCGGCTTGAGATCCGTCAGGCCGAGGGTCTGCTCCACGAACCCCGTCTTCCCCGGCTCGGAGGAGCGGACGAACTTCACGATCTTCGTGCCCGGCTTGAGATGCACGACCACCTGACGCGTCTTGCCTTTGGCGGTCGACTCAAGCGTCACCGTCTGAGCGGTGGCGTCGACCGCCTTGACCGTCCCGGCGATCGGCGCTTCGTCGGCCCACACGAACGCGGTCCACAGCACGACACTCACGACCACGGCCAGAAATCGCGTCACCATTGTTCCTCCATGCGCGGCGTCGGGTTTGGTCATCGGGCGCTCACCCCAGCCGTCCGGCCCTTGCCGCCTGACAGCGACAGGACGTAGTACACGAGGTCCCACGTCTGGTCGGGCTCGAGCGAATCCGCGTACGACGGCATCGGCGTGCCGGAGAGGCCCGTCACCAGGGTGCGGTAGACATCCTCGGGCCGGGAGCC
>JBGPYK010000508.1:0-2742 GCA_041493245.1 Methylomirabilia bacterium
CTCGCTGCCGGCGCCGATCCGTCGGCCGCGCTCACCGCCATCGCCCGCCTGGACCGCATCACGATCCTCCTCGCCGTCGTCGTCATCTACCTCGGCCTCACGATCTCCCGCACCTGACCGTTTCCAACCCCACTCTCGCGCGCTCCGAACCGCCATGTGCTTCACATAGGGTGTACCCCACGGCGATACCGTCGACCGTCTGCTTCGTGGGGTGGAATCGCGCTCGGTACACCACGGTTGCTTGGGCATTGGAGGAGGCCGTCTACGCCCGCCCCTCAGCGCCGCCGCGCGACTGAGGAACGCGGACTAAAGACCGGTGATCGTGAAGCCGGAGTTCTTCAGCTTGTAGCGACGGTTGATGGTGGCGAGCACGGCGGTGATGCCCTCGAGGGGCCCCGCATTGGTCAAGGGGCCGACGTCGATCACCCGGAGCCCGAGGGACACGCCGAGGGCGGTCACGGTCTCCTTGGCCGCAGCGTCCCCGCCGCACATGAGCAGGTCGCAGGCGATCTCGTGACCAGTCTCGGCCAGCTCGTGGGCGGCGATGTGGTGGAAGGCCGCCACCACGCGAGCGTCGGGCAGGAGCGCCTGCACTTCCTCCGCGGAGGAGCCGGCGGGCGGGGGCGTGAAGAGCCGGGGGCCGCCGAACGTGAGGGGAACCACCGCGCTCACCACGACCTTGCCGCGCGCCGCCTCGCTCACCTCGGGCAGGGTCGTCACGAGTCCCGCCGCCGGCAGCGCGAGGACGAGCAGCTCGCCGAGCTGCGCCGCCTCGAGGTTCGTGTGGCCCACGATCGGCAGCTTCTTGCTGCGCTCGCTCAACTCGGCCGCCTTCGCGCGCGCCCGCTCGGCGTCGCGCGAGCCGATGATAATCGAGTGCCCCACTTGCGCCCAGCGGAGCGCGAGCCCCGCCCCTTCCTTCCCCGTGCCCCCAAGGATGGCGATGTTCATAGGTCCCCCCACTCCAGGGCGATCAAAAAGGGCTAGATGCTAGGCGGCGACTGAGTGCCCGAGTGAGGCGTATGCAGCATACGCCGCAGCGAGGGCCGAAGGAGCCAACGACGCAGATGGGCCTTTTTCATCGCCCTGCTACCTGAAGAGGTCGCGGGCGGGATCGCGGAGGAGCGGTTTCGAACCCTCGTCGCTGGGCTCGAGGCGGAGGCCGCGGACGATGGCCACGGGGATGCGGCTCAGCTTCCCCATCACCAGCTCGGCCGCGCCCGCCAGCTCGTCGGCGACGGCGAGGATGGTGGCGGTGAGGGGGCGGCCCGAAGGATCCAGCTCGCCGAGGTAGCTCAGGAGCGCGGCCACGCCGCTCACCCCGATGGCGACGTTTGTCAGGCCCTCGCGCCAGGGCCGACCGAACGTGTCGGTGACGATCACGGCGACCTCGAGGCCGGCGAGACGGCGAACGCCCTCGCGCAGCTCGCGCGCGGACCGGTCGGCGTCCTTGGGAAGCAGGACCACGCAGTCCTGGTCGACGTTCGACTGGTCCACGCCGGCGTTGGCGCAGATCCAGCCGTGGTGGGTCTCGGCGATGATGACGCCGCGATCCATCCGCACGACGCGACGAGACTCAAGGAGGATGACCTCGAGGAGCCGCGGATCGCGTCCCAGGCCGTCGGCCATCGACGTCGCGATCGGAGACGGCGTCACCTCGGGGAGCCGCACGATGCGGCCTTCGGCCTTCGACACGATCTTCTGGCCGACGACGAGAAGGTCAGCGGACTGGATCGGGGTGGCCTGGCGCGCGGCGGCGTCGACGACGAGTCGCGCGAGGTCGTCACCGGGCCGCACTTCCGGCAGGCCTTCCACGCCGATGACCTCGTACCTGGGCGGCATCAGCGGGACGGTCCGGCCACCGCTGCCAGGCGGTCGGCGATGCTCCAGCTCGCGAGCAGGCGTCCGCTCTCCGTGCCGGGGCCGCTGGCCAGCAGCAGCGCGAGGTCGGTGGGGCCGTCGATGTCGAGGGCGAGGCCGGGCAGCGGCAGCACCCGAGGTGCGAGCCCGCGCTCGTGTGCCGCGCGCAGATGGTTCTCGAACGAGGGCTCGCCGAACGTGAGCGGCATGACCGAAGGCGGAGCGAGCGCGGCGCCGTTGGTGCCGAGGCCGGAGCGGGACGGCGTGAAGACCGCGGCGGGCGGCTCGGCAGCGGCGCGCGCCAGCAGCGCGCCGATCTCGTCCGCCGTCACGCAGGGCGCGTCCCCCGGGACCGTGGCGAACACCGCCGCGCCGATCCTCGCCGCCTCGGCCTGCGCGGCGGCGACGGCCGCGGTGTGTCCGCGGTTGGCGCTTTCGTGGAGGACGTCAATGCCGACGTCCCGCGCGATGGCCGTGACCTCGGGGTCCCGGGTGATGATCCAGCGCGCGTCGACCGGTGCCGCGGCGAGCGCCCGCAGCACGTCGTGCAGCATCGCGCGGGCCAGCGCCATCCGCTCGGACGGCGAGAGCGCGCGCACGAGGCGTTGCTTGGCGTTGACGAGGTCCTTCACGGGGACGGCGATGACCTTCATCGCCGGCGGGCGTCCGCGGCGGCGGTGAGGACGCGGTGCGCGAGCGCGGTCTCGCCCGCGCGGTCCGTCATCAGGATGTCGGCGAAGACCGGCGTCACGCCGGCGGTCGCGAGCTCGGCGGCGAGGCCTCGATCCTGCGCATCGACGACGAGCACGTCGAGCCACGGCGCGTAGGCGCGCGCGACGCCTACGGGCGAGACGGGCAGGGCGCGAGCGGCCATGAGGTGCC
>JBGPYK010000150.1:0-6145 GCA_041493245.1 Methylomirabilia bacterium
CGGCATCGCACAGCTTGATCGCGCTCTCGACGATGATGTCGAACACGGGTTGGATATCGGTCGGCGAGCCGCTGATCACGCGCAGGATCTCGGCGGTGGCCGTCTGCTGGTCGAGGGCCTCGGTCAGCTCCGCGTTGCGCGCCTCCAGTTCCTTGAACAAGCGCACGTTCTCGATGGCGATGACGGCCTGGTCGGCGAAGGTCTGGAGCAGGGCGACCTGCCGCTCGGTGAAGAGCTGAGCCTCGGTGCGGCGGAGATGGATTCCGCCGATGGCGACGCCTTCTCTCATCAACGGAACGCTGAGGAGCGTCCGGAAGCCGAGTTGGCGAGCGTACTCGACACTTTCGGGGAACTCGTCGACCTCGGATTGCAGATCGGCGACGTGGAGAGTCCGCCCGTCGAGCACCGATCGACCCCCGACCGTCCCGCGGACCAGCGGGACAGAGAACTCGCCGATGGTCCCAACGGGGATCGGTCCGTGATGGGCGACGAGGCGGAGCCGGTCGCCGTCCCGGCGGAAGATGACGGCATCGAACGCTTCGCACAACCGGGCCGCACTCTCCGCCACGGTGTCGAGCACCGGCTGGATGTCGGTCGGCGAGCTGCTGATGACGCGGAGGATCTCGCTCGTCGCCGTCTGCTGTTCCAGGGCCTCGGCGAGCTGGTTGTTCCGCGCCTCCAGCTCCCTGAACAACCGCACGTTCTCGATGGCGATGACCGCCTGATCGGCGAAGGTCTTCAGCAGCTCGATCTGGGGGTTGGTGAAAGGCTCGGCCACCTCCTTCACCACCGCGATACACCCGATCGGCTCGCCCTCGCGCATCATGGGGACGGCAAGCGCGCTTCGCGCCCTGATCGCGCTCGCGGCATCTCGGTATTGGAACTCGGCGTCGCGGTCGACGTCGGGAATATGGATGACGGTTCGGTCGAGGACGGCCCGGCTGGTGAACCCGCCGCGGCTGGGCGGCGCCGGGAATAGTTGCGCGAGGGCGGCGGTGTCACCGCGCGGGTTGTACTGGGCGACCAGATGCTGCAACTCACCATCGAAGCGCGTCACGTAGGTGTAGAGGCCGTCGCACAAACGTGAGGCGTTGCTCGCGATCGTGTCGAAGACGGGCTGGACACCGGTCGGCGAGCCCGAGATCACGCGCAGGATCTCGCCCGTCGCCGTCTGCTGCTCAAGCGCCTCCGTGAGGGCCGCGTTGCGCGCGTCCAGCTCCTTGAACAGGCGCGCGTTGTCGATGGCGATGACCGCCTGGTCGGCGAAGGTCTTGAGCAGCGCGATCTCACTGTCCGAGAACCGGCCGGCCTTGACCCGGCCCACGACCACGGCGCCGATGGGCTGCCCGTCACGCAGCATCGGCACTCCGAGGATGTTGCGAATGCCGAGCGCGCTCGCGAAGTCGGGGTGTCGGTGCTCGGGATCCTGGCGAACGTCGGGGATGTGAACCACCGCTCGGTCGAAGACCGCCCGGCTCGCGACATTGGCGCGGTCGGGCGGCGAGGGGAAGAGCCGTTGCGCGACCGCGAAGGCCTCCGGTGAGAAGCCGTGCTGGGCGACGAAGTGCAGCAGCTCCCCGTCGAATCGATAGACCGCGCTGACGGTCGCGTCGCAGAGCCGCCACGAGCTCTCCGCGATGGCGCCGAAGATGGGCGCAACATCGGCAGGCGAGCGGGACATCAGGCGCAGGATCTCGCCCATCGCCGTCTGCTGCGCTTGCGCCTCCGCGAGCGCCTGCTCACGCTGCTTGCGCTTGGCGGTCTCGCGCTTGAGCGACTTCCGCGCCGCGTCGAGCTGGGCCTGAAGCTCGGCTCTCGGGGGCAACGCGTCACGGCCCGTCGGGCGTTTGCCCTCTTTCGCGGGTCGGCGCGATCCCTTGGCGTTCACCGGAATTCCTCCATCGCTAGAGCGAACTATTCATGATCGATGTTCGCTGTGGATCTGTAGGGCGGGGGGTTGTCCCCCGCCGGCGCCATCTCTCATCGGTCAGCGAGCGGCGGGGGACAAGCCCCCGCCCTACGCGAACATCGATCGACCCTACGGCCAATCGACCCGCCTCCCGCCGTGTCACCGGTCGCCTCGCGCGTCGCTCATTCACGAATGAGCCGGGCTAGCCGCCTCGCTTGCGCCGCAGGAGGTTGTTCGCGTCCCGCGCCACCGCGATCAGCAGATGTCCCATCTTCGGGTGCTCGGGGTGGAGGTCGGTCGGGATGCCGTGCTCCTGGAGCGCCTCGGTCGTGATGGGACCGATCGAGACGACCACCGTCCTGCCGCGGAGTGCCTCACGAAGCGCGTCAGCGCGCCCCATTTCGGTCGCCACGCGGAACAGGTTGTCCACCTGGGTGGCGCTGGTAAACAGCGCGACCTCGACGTCGCCCGCCGCCAACCGATCGATGGCGGCCCTCAGGGGTCCCGTGTCCTCGGGCAGGGCCCATCCGTACA
Organism: Methylomirabilia bacterium; assembly: GCA_041493245.1. Classification (GTDB taxonomy): domain Bacteria; phylum Methylomirabilota; class Methylomirabilia; order Rokubacteriales; family CSP1-6; genus DATHGT01. The sequence goes on from JBGPYK010000150.1 coordinate 2,444, forward strand.
CCGCGACCGCTGTGACGCGGGCGCCGCGCTGTCGAAGGCCGGCCAGCAGCTCGTCGTTGCGCGCGCCGTACTCCTGAACCGCGACGCGCTTTCCCGCGACCGTAAGCTTGAGGTCCAGCTCGGAAAGTACGTCGCGCCAGGTATTTGGCTCGCGCACCGTGAGCGCCGGCGCGAGGCCAACCTCCTTGAGCGCGGCGACCGGTTTGGGCCCGCGGCAGACCAGCGTGAGCCGCCCCAGCGCCTTCACAACCTCGTCCTTCGGCCAGCGCGTCGCGCACGCGGCGATCAACATTCGCGTGCCGACGCCGGTGAGCAGGATCAGCACGTCCCAGTCGCCGGCGAGGAGTGTCTCGCCGAACGCCAGCACTTCGCGCTGGTCGGTCAGGGGGACCTCGCGCATGGACGGCGCCGCGATCGGCTCGCCGCCGTAGTTGCGGATCAACTCGGCCATCTCTGCCGACCGTCGGCTCTCGAAGCTGACGACCCGCAGTCCGTTCAACGCGTCAGGCATGGCACCCGCCTCACACTTCGATCTCGATGTCGGCGCCGGTGACCCGCACCGGGTAGCTCCTGACTCCTTGCTCAGCCGGCGGGTCCAGCACGGCCCCCGTTCTGATATCGAACGACGCGTCGTGCCAGGGGCAGATCACCTCCGCTCCCTTCACCGTTCCTTTGGACAAGGGTCCCCCTCGATGAGGGCAGGCATCGTGCAGAGCATAGAAGGCCCCGTCCAGACAGAACAGAGCAATCCTCTGTCCCTCTACCTGGACCAGTTTGGCCTGCTGATCTCCCAACTCGTCGGTGGTGGCGACCTTGATGAATTGGGTCATCGGTGTCTCCCCCTGTGGATACGGGCGAACACATAGCCCTCGTCGGCCGGCGTGTCAAGGACTGACGGGGCTGAGGGTATCGGCGAAGACAGCGGGGGCGAGGGGAGGTGGTTCTTGACGCACGGGCCGAGAGATCGTAGCTTTACTTTCGATGGCAATTGTAAAGCAAACGCGCCGGCGGGGCCGCACGCGGCTGAGCGCCAAGCACCAGGCGACCATCCCGGTGGCCGCGCTCAGGCGCGCCGGGCTCAAGCCCGGGGACGAGCTCCAGGTGGAGGCTGCCGGCGCTGGCCGCATCGTCCTCACCCGCGTCGAGGAGACGCTGGCCGGTTACGCCGGCCGCCTGACCGGAATCTATCCAAAGGGCACCCTGCGAAAGCTCCGCCGCGAGTGGCGATAGTCCTCGACGCGAGCGTCGTCATCGCGTTCCTCGACGCGGGCGACGCGCACCACGCCGCGGCGGTTGCGGCCGTCGGTCACGCGCGGCGGGAGGAGCTGGTCCTCCCCTCCAGCGCGTACGCCGAAGTCCTTGTCGATCCCTGGCGCCACGGGCCCGAGGCGGTTGCGGTCGTCAAGGGATTCCTGACCGAGCTGGGCATCCGCATCGCCCCGCTCACGGCGGAGGTCGCAGAGCGCGCCGCCCGGCTCCGGTCGAGCCACCGCGCCCTCCGGCTGCCGGACGCGCTGGTGCTCGCGACCGCGGATGCCCTGAACGCGACCGCCCTCACCGCCGATCGGTCGTGGCCGCGCGTGAGCCGCCGGGCGCGCCTCGTTTGAGGCTCGGTCCTCATTCGGCCACCCGGTCGGCGCGCCGGGGCCCCGAGTGGCGGCAAGGGGTCGCGGGTTCAAGTCCTGCCGACCCCTAGCACCGCGGCGAGCAGCACGCTGAGGAGGGGAACGCGCGGCCTGAACCGCGATGCGATGGACGAGTCAGGGCCGCGGATGACCGGGCGTAAACCCGTTCTGGGCACCGGCCGGGCTGGTGCAGCGAGGACCTGACCGTGCGGCACGGAAGGAGGGCCATACGGGCGAACACATAGTCCGGGTCGGTCAGCGTGTCAAGGCGCGAGTGGGCGAGACGCTGACGGCCACCGTTGCCTTAACCAAGGCAGCTGCCACGTCAAAGCGTGTTTCACATCGGATACGTTGACAGCGTGGTCGCCGCGTAGGTACCGTCGTGTTATGGCTCGACCTCGAGTCCTGATCACGACGCCTTACCCCTCCCTAAACAGAGTGGCCAAGCTCCTTGGTGTCCCCCGCAGGGAGGTGGAAGCCGTCAAGGCGATGGTCGGCGAGATACTCGCAGATCGTCGACACCGCCATGCAGTGAAGCAGCGCCGGCGGCGGCGTCGAAATCACGCCAAGCCCGCCTGACCGACTGGGACGTCGAGCGATCTCGCCGATTTCAGCTGGCCGCTCCGCGGACACGGTCTTTCTCAACATCCCGTACGATCTCCGGAGCGCAAGCGACGCGAGAGCTCGCGTAGTACCTCCCGCGCAGCAGCCTGCTGGGGCCTTCGGGTCACTCTGCCGCCGGTCCGGTCTGCGGGAGCGACGAATCGATCCCCGAAAGGCGCTTCAGTCCGACCAGCCGGTCGCCGAGGAACAAGACCAGGACCGATAGCAGGAAGACGATCGTGGCGATCGCGGAGACGGTCGGGTCGGGCGAGGTCTCGGTGTAGTTGATGATGCGGATGGGCAGGGTGAGGGAGCGCGCGTCGACCAGGAACATCGTGACCGCGTAGTTGTCGAACGAGGTCACGAAGGCGAAGAGCGCTCCCGCCACCACCCCGGGCATGATCTGCGGCAGCAAGACGCGGCGGATGGCCAGGGCCGGCCGGGCCCCGAGGGTGCTGGCGGCGTCGAGGAGGGTGAAATCGAACATGTGGAGACTGGCCAGCACGGTCCGGAGGGCATAGGGCATCGTGATGATGACGTGGCCGATCACGCATCCCCAGAACGACGACGTGAGTCCCACGAGCCGGTAGGCCTGGAGCAGCGCGATGCCCACCACGATGCCCGGCAACATGATCGGCGACAGGAGGAAGACCGTGAGCGGCTCGCGTCCGGGGACGTTGCCGCGGAAGAGCGCGAACGCGGCCGTCGCGCCGAGGGCGACGGAGATGAGCGTGGTCACGCCGGCGATCTGGATGCTGAAGACGAACGAGTCCAGCAACCCGGGGACCTCCGAGAGGTTCCGGTACCAGCGCCAGGAAAGGCTGCGGGGCGGGAACTCGTAGATCGGGGAATCGGAGAAGGAGGTGCCGACCACCACCGCGATGGGCGCCAGGATGAACGCGAGCACCAGCCCACAGAAGAGCCAGAGCAGGCTGCGCCGGAGGGTCATGGCTCGTTCCTCCGCTTCCGCTCGGTCGCGAGGCTGTTGACGACGATCACCACGGAGGTCAGTGCCACCAGGACGATCGCCGCCGCCGAGCCGCGTGGCCAGTTCATCGTGATGCCGAAGTTTTGCGCGACCAGCACGGGCATCACGAGCAAGCGCTCGCCGGCGACCAGGGTCGGGATGACGTAGGCGCTGATTGACAGGCAGAAGACGAGGGCACAGCCGGCGGCGACGCCGGGCAGACTCAGCGGCAAGAGCAGGTAGAAGAACCGCCGGAGCGGCGCGGCGCCGAGGGTGGCACCGGCTTCGTCGAGGTGCGGGTCGATGCGCTGGATGACGCTCGCGACCGGCAGGACCATGAGCGGCAGGAAGACATGGGTCAGCGCCATGATGAGCCCGGTTTCGGTGAACAGGAGGCGCACCGGGGCCTTGACGAGGCCGAGGGCGAGGAGGACGGTGTTCACCAGACCGTCGGAACGGAGCATGATCGACCAGGCGAAGGCGCGGACCACGACGCCGACGAATAGC
>JBGPYK010000363.1:0-3716 GCA_041493245.1 Methylomirabilia bacterium
AGATGGGGGGCCTAGCCACGGGCCCCCCAAGCCCCCCGATGCTCGGAGCACCCCGGCGAAGCCGTGGCGCTCCTCGAACTGCCCGTCGGCGGACGAATTCGACTCAGGGCCCGTGAACAAATCGCGTTGTCGAGGGGCGCCACGGCTGCGCCGGGGCGCCCCGAGCGCCCGGGGGGCTTGGGGGGCGCCCGGAGCCCCCCATGAACTCAGGTGGACGCTCTCGACTCGTCTTAAGATGGACGGGTGGAACGATTGCTCGCCCCAGAGCTGACGCGCGCCGGCGCCGTCCTTCCCACTCCGCTTCTGGTGCTCGTCGTCGTGCTTCTAGTCGTCGCGGCGGTGGCGGTCGCCATCCGTTATCAGCGATGTCCCCACTGCCGCCGCCTTGCGCCGCGCGCCAAGGAGCAGTGGCTGCGCTGCCCGCGGTGTGGGCGGCAGTACCACCGGGGCCTCCGAGCGCTCCGCTGACGCGCCTGATGGACGCTCCCCCGCTCGCGCTCGGTGCGCCCTTCCGCCCCGGTCTCGATCCGCTTCCCGCATGGCAGCACGCGTGGGCGGTGGTGAAAGACGCGTGGGGGCGCCCCGCCCACGGCGAGCCCCGCGAGGCGCTTCAGCGCGTGATCGCGCCGGTCCCCGAGATCGGGCCCAACGACGCCCTCGGCTACGTCCTCTACGCAGGGCTCACCTACAACACCATCTTCGCCGTGCGCGGCGTTCCGATCTCGATCTTCGACCTGCATGACCGCGATCTCCACATCCCCGGAAGCGGTGCCATGGTGATGGTGGCGGCGCTGGGGAGCGAGGTCGCGCGCGAGGGGCGGCTGCGCGTCGGCGAGCTGCGCGTGCTCTATCCCGGTGTCTCCGACCTCCTCTCGCCGCGGGCGGGGGAGGATCCGATGCACGCCGACTTCAAGATCCAGGGCTACGAGACGCCCGACGGTTCCTTCGCTCAGTTCGTCCGTTGCCAGGCGCCCCAGCTCCTCGACCATTCCGAGCGCCTCACGCTGCCCGAGGGCTCGTCGTTCATGCTCGACCTGGAGACGGTCTACAAGGCGCTCTACGACGTGGCGCGCGTCCAGTACGACGAGCGCGTCTTCGTGGAAGGCGCCGCGGGCGGCACCGGCACCTATGCGGTCGCCGGCGCGGCGCTGAGGGGGGCGCGGGTGACCGGCCTCGTGTCGACGGAAGACAAGGGCCGCCTCGTGCTCACCCGCGGCGCTCGGGCCTACGTCAACCGCACGGTGCCCGAGCTGGCTGGCGTCTTCACGCCGGTGCCGCTGGATCCGGCAGGCCAGGCGGCGTGGCGGACGGCCGGAGACCGGCTGATCGCCTTCGTCCGCCGGGCGAACGGCGGCGCGCTGATCGACGTGGTGGTCTCCTCTGTCGGGCGCGATCTCTTCGGACGGATGGTCGATCTCCTCGTGCCGGGCGGGCGTCTGGTCTTCTACGGGGCGACGAGCGGGTACACGCTGGCGTTCCTCGGCAAGTCGGGCTCGGCGCGCGCTGGTGAAATGCTGCGCCGGGTGGACCTGCGCCCCAACGAGGCGGTCCTCGTCTACTACGGTGACGGCCGCGGGCTCGGGGACGCGGTCGGCACCGACGCGATCAGCGCCGCGCTCCACGCCGGGGCTCGCGTCGTCGCCGTCACGCGTCTCGATGCCCAGGCCGCGCACGTGCAGGCGACGCTTCGCGTCCACGGGGTTGTGAGCCTCGAGACCCTCGCGCGGAGCCCAGGATTCCGCTGGCCCGAGACGATGCCGGACTACGACGTCGATCCCGACGGCTATCGTGCCTACCAGGAATCCACGCTCAAACCGTTCGGTCAGGCGGTCGGACGCCTGCTCGCGCGCGCTGACAACCCGCGCGGTAACCCGGATCTCGTCGTCGAGCGCGCCGGCCAGGACACCCTTGGGATCAGCACCTTCCTCTGCCGGCCGTTCACCGGGCGTGTCGTGTACCTCGAAGGCACCGCCGGCCAGCGCCTGTCCTTCTACGCCCCCAACGTCTGGATGCACCAGAAACGCGTGGTCTTCCCGGCCTTCGCCATTCTCGGCAGCCATCTCTCGAACGCTCACCAGGCGGCCGAGGTCGTGCGCCTCCTCGACAGCGGAGCGCTCGCCGTGCACGCCCCCGCGATCCACGGATGGGACGAGCTGGCGGAGGCGAACCAGGCGATCCACGAGAACCGGCACGCGGGGACCATGACGGTCCGCGTGGGCGCGCCGCCGGCCCTCGACGCCGCGCGCACCGCGCGCGAGGTCTACGCGGCGTGGGGCTCGAGGTTCCTCGACGGAACGACGGTTCGCGTCCGTCTCGATCCTGTCGGCGCGGGCTGGGTCGCCTTGATCACGATCGACGTGCCCCCGGCCAACACGATCGGCCGCGCCACGCTCGAGGACCTCGAGCGCGCGATGGAGGCCCTCGAGGGCGAGGGGGAGCTTCGCGCTGCGGTCCTCACCGGAGCCGGCACGATGTTCGTGGCCGGCGCCGACGTCCGCCAGCTCCGGGCCTTCGCGCGGCCGGAGGAGGTCGAGGAGTTCACACGACGGGCCCAGCGCCTGTTCGCCCGCATCGGACGCGCGCGCGCGCCCGTCATCGCCGCCGTCGACGGCTACGCGCTCGGTGGCGGCAACGAGCTGCAGATGGCCTGCGCGTACCGCGTCGCCTCCCGGCGCGCCGAGATCGGCCAGCCGGAGATCAACCTGCACGTGATTCCCGGCTTTGGGGGCACCCAGATGCTGCCGCGGCTGGCGGTGCGCCAGGCGCTCGCCGGCCGGGGAGAGATGTACGCGTTGCTCGTGCAGGCGCTCGCCGTGCTCCTCGACGGCCGGCGGCGCGGCGCTCAGGACGCGCTCGCGCTGGGGCTCGTCGACGAGGTCGCGCCGGCTGATGCGCTCTCGCACGCGCTCGGGATCGCGCGGCGCATCGCGGACGGGACGTTCACGCGACCGCTGTGGTCGCCGTTGGCGCTCCCCGCGCCCACGCTCGCGTTCCCCAACGTCGAGCGCGACCCCGAGATCCAGCGGCTGCTCGCTCACCACGAGCGCATCCCGCGCGCGGTCGCCGCCCGCGCCATCCTCGAGGTCGTCCGCGTGGGACTGACCGAGGGCCTCGACGCCGGGCTCGCTCTCGAGGCGCGCGAGTTCGGCCGTCTCGTCGCCTCCGAAGACGGCCGCGCGGGGATTGACCGCTTCCTCGCGCGCCGCTCACTTCCGCTGCCGCCGCGGGGTCCGGCGTGGGCCGGGTAGCGGCATCTCGCCGCGGTGGGGCGACTGCCCGAAAGAGAGGCAGTGGCCGACGCCGCCGCCCGCCCGATGGGCAGGCGGCGGACCGCGGTCGCCAGAATCCCGCGCTGGCGCAGATGCGAATGTGTGGTACGCGCCTTGCTCGACTCGGTGCCGTTCACGCCACGCGATTCGCACGGAGGGATCACCATGGGTCGACGCCTCACCTCGGCAATGATCGCGGTCGTACTGGGTCTCGCCGTCACCACCGGCGCGGCACTGTCACAGGGGGTCCACGGCAAGGTCGCGATGCTGCTGCCCGGCAGCATCAATGACCAGAGCTGGAACGCCGCCGGCTACGCCGGGCTCGTCAAGCTCAAGGAGAGGGGCGCGGAGATCGCCTACTCGGAGAACGTCCAGGCCGCCGATCACGTCGAGGCCATGAAGGACTATGCGCGGCGCGGCTTCAGCCCGATCATCGGCCACTCGGGC
>JBGPYK010000029.1:0-13013 GCA_041493245.1 Methylomirabilia bacterium
CCATGATCGCCACGACGTCGGCCACCTTGTGGCCGGGGATGATGTGCGGGAGGATCGCAAGGTTCGAGAAGGAAGCCCCACGCCATTTCAGGCGGTAAGGCTTGGGGCCACCGTCGGCGACGACGTAGCAGCCGACCTCGCCACGCGCGCCCTCGACCCGCCCATACCCCTCGCCCTTCGGGATGCGCACCTGCCCCACCGACTTCACGCCCGGCCGCGAGGAGATCGGGCCCTCGGGCAGCCCGTCGAGCACCTGGCGGACGATCCGGATCGACTGCCGGAATTCCTGCATCCGGACCCGGTAGCGCGCGTAGCAATCCCCCGCCGTCTCCACGGGGATCGCGAAGTCGAAGTCCTCGTAGGACGAGTAGGGCTCGGCCCGGCGCACGTCGTAGCCCACGCCCGAGGCCCGGATGAGCGGGCCCGAGAGCCCCACGTCCTGAGCCAGCTCCCGCGAGACGACGCCGACCCCCTGCGTCCGCACGAGGAAGAACGGGTTGTCCTCGAGCATCGCCTCGTACTCGTCGATCCGGCGCTCGATGAAGTCCACCGTCTCCCGGCACGTCTGCGTCCATCCGGCGGGGATGTCGTAGCGGATGCCGCCGATCTGGTGGAATCCGTAGAGCAGCCGGGCGCCGGTCAGCGCCTCGAAGAGGTCGAGGATCAGCTCGCGCTCACGGATGCAGTAGAGGAAGACCGTCGCGCCTCCGCCGAGGGCGCCGCCCATGTCCAAGCACCACGTGCCAAGCCACAGGCAATGGGAGGCGATCCGCTGGAGTTCCGCCACCAGCACGCGGAGATACTGGGCGCGCTTGGGGACCTCCACCTTGCCGACCTTCTCCACCGCCGAAACGTACGCCAGCTCGGCCGTCATGGCCGATACGTAATCGGTCTTCGACGCGATGGAGGGGTACTGGACGTAGGTGAGGGTCTCCGCGAGCTTCTCGTGGCACCGATGGAGGTAGCCGATGACGGCGTCGACGGCGACCACCGTCTCGCCCTCGAGGGTGAGGATCGCGCGGAAGACGCCGTGGGCGGACGGGTGCTGGGGCCCCATGTTCATGATGAGGCGCTCGTTGCCCCCGTAGCCCAACTCGATGACGTGCCGCGCTTCGACGTCAGCCATACAGCATGTCGCGCTCGCTCATTTCATCGGGGAAGGGCCGGTGGGGACCAGGACCACGGCCTCCTGCTGCTGCAGCAGCGGCAGGGCCTTGGCAAGGAACGCCTGCCACTCGGGGTCGTGCATGACCTTGGCGCGGACGGCGGCGCGCTCGTTGAGGTCCTTGTAGACCCAGAGATGCACACCCTCGTTGAGCTGTGATACTTCGGTCTGCCAGTAGGCCACGTTGCGCGAGTACTTCTCACGCGTGGGCAGCACGCCCTTGGCGAGACTCAGCCACTCGCCGAGCTTGCCGGGATACGCGCGGTACCAGCGCAGCTCGTAGATGTTGCCCGTGTCCGCGGGCGGTTTCAGCGACGTGACCGGCGACAGGATCTTGTTTTGCTGGGCGACCATGAGCGGGCGGATCTTCGAGACGTATTCCCTGCCCCAGGCCTCGTTCTTCTGCAGCTCGACCCGCAACCGCTCGCGCTCGTTCAGGTCGGGATAGCTCCAGAGGTGGACGTACTGGTTCAGCGTGCCAAAGTCGGTCGTCCAGCCCCCCTCGAACTTCCCGTAGCTGTCGCCGCGGATCTTGCGCCCGACTTCCGCGTTCAGCTTCAGGTAGTCGGGAAGCTTGCCGGGATGAAACGTGTACGTGCGCAGCTCGTAGATCATGCGGGGGTCCTTTCTCGGGTCAACGGTACGGAGCGTGCGGCATGTCGTGGGCGTAGTCCTTGCGAAGCGGATGCCCCTCCCAATCCTGACCGAGGAGGATCCGTCGGAGGTCGGGGTGGCCGTCGAAGACCACGCCGAGCAAGTCGTAGCACTCGCGCTCCATCCAGTCCGCTCCGCGGTAAAGGCCGGTGAGCGTCGGGCAGTGCGTCTGCCCCAGCGCCAGCCGGCTCTTCATCATGACGGCGAGTCCGGCGTCCAGGTTCTCCACGCGGCAAAGGACCTCGAGTCCCTGCTCTTTCCAGTCCGTCGCCGAGAGCCAGTTGAAGTAGAGGCATCCCAGTTCGCGCTGGGCGAAGCGGGCGAACTCGACCCAGCGTTCGAGCGGTAGCGAGACCGCAAGGAGCGAGCCTTCGAGCGCCGGTTCAACGCCAAACCTTTCCCGCACGACTGCCGCAGCCTCGGTCGGGGTCACGTTGGATCAGCCTTCAGGGGCGGGGCGCGTGCCGGTCTTCTGGAACTCGCTGACCTGCCCCTGGAGCTTGAGCAGGCCGTACATCAGAGAGTCGGGCGTGGGGGGACAGCCCGGGACGTAGACGTCGACCGGGACCACGCGATCGACCCCCTTCACGACGTGGTAGCCGTGGCGGAAGGGTCCGCCGGAGTTGGCGCAGGAGCCCATCGACACGACCCACTTGGGATCGGGCATCTGGTCGTAGATCCGCTTGAGCATCGGCGCCATCTTGATGGTCACCGTCCCCGAGACGATCATCAGGTCCGAATGCCGGGGCGAGGCCCACGGGACCATCCCAAAGCGCTCGACGTCGAAGCGCGAGGCGAAGGTCGCCATCATCTCGATCGCGCAGCAGGCCAGGCCAAAGGTCACCGGCCACATCGACGACTTGCGGGCCCAGTTGAAGATCTTGTCGGTCGACGTCGTGACGATCCACCCCCCCGGCATGTGGTGGATCGCTTCCGCGATGCTGGCCAGGGTGTTCGAGACCTTGTCGTCCGTCGGGCGCTCCTGGTGGTACTTCTCCCACTCCTGGAGGTCCTTGAACTCGCTCCAGACCGGCGGCGGGACCTGCGGTACCGGGGGCTTCACTTCCACTCCAGGACGCCCTCCCGGTACGCATAGAGCCAGCCGAGGCCCAGGATGGCGACGAACCCGGCGACCGGCCAGAAGGCGGGCATCCCCGCCGATCTCAGGATGAGCGCCCACGGGAAGAGAAACACGGCCAGGGCATCGAAGACGATGAAGATCAGGGCCACCAGATAGAAACCCACCGGGAACTGGATCCACGCCGAGCCGATGGGCTCGGCGCCGCACTCGTAGTTGTCGAGCTTCACGGCGTCGGGCCGGGCGGGCCGCAGCACCCAGGCCACCGCCAGCGAAACCACCCCGAAAGCCAGGATCAGCGCGGCGAAGATCAGGACGGGCACGTACGCGGACACGCACTCCTCCGTTCAGAATCGGCCCGAGACGCGAGTATACCACGGTGGTCAGACCACGGTGCCGGCCCCGCGGCCCGCGTGGTCAGCAGGCCTCGCGCGGCGCCGCAGAGCGGAAGAATCGGAACGTCCCCGAGGAGTGGGGCGACGCCGTCATGGAGCGTCGCCGTCTCGTGCTAGACTTTGGCGCGATGAAGGTGCTCGTCGTCGAGGATGAGCTGGGCGTTGAGACGGCGTTCCGCGACTTCCTGCTCGAGCTCGGCCACGAGCCCGTGTTCGCCCGCAGCGCCGAGGCCGCCCTCGGCAAGCTCAAGACCACCAAGCCCGATGCGATCATCCTCGACATACATCTGCCCGGAATGAGCGGGCTCGACTTCCTGCAACTCCGTCCGATCCGGGAGTCGGGCCTGCCCATCGTGGCGGTGTCCGGCGTGGCCACCGAGGCCCAGGCCCGCGAGTGCCTGCGGCTCGGCGCCGTGGACTTCGTCGGCAAGCCCGCGCTCTTCGAGCGACTGCGCGGCGTGCTGGACTACCTCGAGCCTCACGCGCTCTGCCGCTTGCGGGCGGAAGCCGAGCAGCGGCCCGAGCTCCGGCGGTCCCCCAGGGTGTCGCTCGTCATCCCCGTCCGCGTCACCGAATACAACGGCGTGGAGTGGGAGACGTCCTCGATGAACCTGAGCCAGTTCGGCATCAAGATCCACGCGGCCAGCACCGTCCAGGCGGCCGCGGCGGCGAAGCTCTACTTCATACCGCCGGATGGCGGCGAACCCATCCAGGTGATTTCGCTGCTCGTGCGGCAAGACCTGGACGGCTTCGCGTTCTACTTCGTGAAGCTGACCAGCAACGCGTTCGAGCGGCTGGCCACCCTGACCGCGGCGGCGTAGTCGTCGTCGGCGAGGCGGGTGCGGACGTCGGTGGCGAGCTGGTGCGCCTCGGTCTCACCGTCGGGTCCCTGCAGCACGAGACGACGAAATGTGGCGGCCAGCACGATCGCCAGCTCGAAGGAGTCCCCGCGGCCCCGATTCTAGCAAGCGTTCCGCGGGACGGCCGGGGAATCACCCGGGGGCGAGGGCGGGCAGGCAGGCACCGCAGACCGCCGCTGGCGTCGTGACCGACATCGGCTATCCTAGACCCGTCGGGCCGAAGTGGCGGAACTGGCAGACGCGCACGACTCAAAATCGTGTACCCGCAAGGGTGTGTGGGTTCGACTCCCACCTTCGGCACCATCGCGCCGCCCGTCCGCATACCCGCGTTCCTTGACAATGTTTTGGCCGCTCTGTAACGTGAGGCGGCACGTGGGGCTGTAGCTCAGTTGGGAGAGCACAAGGCTGGCAGTCTTGGGGTCAGGGGTTCGAGCCCCCTCAGCTCCACCAATTCTTCGCGCGGGGTTGCGGAGCGATCCGCAACCCCGTTGTCATGACCTTGTTCGGCTGGACCCGTTAGGCTTGCCCGGAATCACGGAGACCCTGGTCCGCGGAAAGGCAAGGATCTGAGCCTGCGTCCCGCCCATCTGCGCCCGATTGCCGACCTCGCGCGCTCGGTCCAGAGCGCCCTCGAGTTGGACGTCGTCCTGCGGCAGGTGACGGCGGCGATCACCGCGCTCCGTCCCGATCTCCTGTGCATCATCCGGCTGCTCGATCGCGAGGCGGGCGGCTATCGTCTCGTCGCTATGGGTGGCGCCGCCGCGGAAGGCCGCGTCTCCATCCTCCGATTTGGCGAGGGGCTGACCCACGTCGTCGCCGAGACGCGGCGGCCCCTGCTCGTCGAGGACCTCCGGTCCGATCCGCGGACAGCCGGCAAGAACTGGTACGCCGAGCGCCGGCTCACCGTGTATTACGGCGTCCCCATCGATGCCGCCGACGAGCTGCTCGGCATCCTCAACGTGACCTTCCCCAGCGGGCAGCCCCCCACGGACGACGAGCGCGAGATCATCGAGCTGTTCGCGAGCCACGCCGCGGTGGCGATCCGCAACGTGCGGCTCCTTGCCCAGAGCGAGGCGCGCCGGCGCGCCGCGGAGGCGCTGCTCGACCTCGGCCGCACCATCTCCCAGACGCTCGATCCCGGGCTCGTGGGCGAGCGGATCGCCGACAGCGTGCGCACGCTGCTCGGCGTGGATTCCTCCATCCTCTACCGCCTCGAGCCGGGCTCCGGCGACCTCATCGCGCTCGCCGTCTCCGGCAGCTGGGCCGACGCCCTCGGACGCCACTTCGTCTTCCCGCGCGGCACGGCGCTCGTCGGCATGGCCGTCGAACAGCGCGGCCCCTTCACGACCACCGACGCGCTGACCGACGACCGCGTGACGCTGACCCCCGAGTGGCGCGTCCGCCTCCAGCAGACACCGCACCGCGCCGTGCTCGCCGTGCCGCTGCTCCTCGGCGGGCGCGCCGTGGGAGCGCTCTCCGTCGGCGACCGGGTCGGGCGGGTGTTCGACAGCGACACGATCCGCCTCGCCCAGGCGTTCGCCGATCAGGCCGCCGTTGCCCTTGAGAACGCGCGGCTCTTCGAAACCGCGAGGCAGGAGCGCCGGCGCCTGGAGGTGCTCTACGAAGTCTCCGCCCGCGTCGCCTCCGTGCACGATGCCGGTGAGGTCATCGACCTCATCGTCAACGAGGCGGTGCGCATCCTCGCCGCCGACGCGGGCGGCCTACGCCTGCTCGAAGGCGACGACCTCGTCCTCCGCGCCCGCACGGCGTCGGCCGCGGGTCTCATCACGCGACCGCGCCTGAAGGTGGGCGAGAGCCTGAGCGGGTTGCCGGTCGCCACGGGCGAGGCGACCGCGGTGGAGGACATCCACGAGGACACGCGCTACGACCCGGTCCACCGGCAGGCGGCGCGGGAGCTGGGCTTCCACAGCTTCCTCGGCGTCCCCCTGAGCGCGCACGGGCACGTCCTCGGGAGCCTCTACGTCTACACCCGCAGTCGGCGGCGCTTCGCGCCCGACGAGATCTCGCTCCTCTCCGCGTTCGCCGACCAGGCGTCCCTGGCCATCGACAAGGACCGGCTCCTCCAGGAGGCGCAGCGTCGGGCCGGCCGGCTGCGGACGCTCGCCCGGCTGCACCAGCTCGTGTCGTCGTCGCTCGACACGGACGAGGTGTTGCGCGCCATCGCGCGCGCCGCTGCCGAGTTGATGGACGCTCCGCTCGTCTCGATCTCGACCGCCGACGAGGCGGGTCGGACCCTCGAGCGCCGCGCCTTCTCCGACGACACCCTCGGGACGGATCATCCGGGAGCGCTCCGGCATTTCGGTGAGGGCGCCGCGGGCTGGGTGGCCACCCACCGCCGCCCGCTCAACGTCCCGGACGTCTTCGCGGACGACCGCGTCCTCGCTCGCGACTGGTTCCGGCGGCACGGCCTGCACAGTTGCCTGCTGGTGCCGATCCTGGTCCAGGACTCGCTCCTGGGCGTGCTCGTCCTCTTCGGCCGCACGCCGTTCGAGCTGGACGCAGGAGACCGCGACCTCCTCGAGAGCTTCGTCGCCCAGGCCGCGCTCGCCATCCGCAACGCGAGCGTGCACGAGGAGCTCCGCATCGCGCACCAGAACCTCGAGCGCAGCCAGGAACAGCTCATCCACAGCGAGAAGCTCTCGGCGCTGGGCCAGCTCGTCGCGGGCGTAGCCCACGAGCTGAACAACCCCCTATCCGCCGTGCTCGGCAATGCCTACCTCGCCGAGGGCAAGGTCAAGGATCCCGCCATCCAGCGGTATCTCAAGGGCATTCGCGATAGCGCGGAGCGGGCCGCCCAGATCGTGCGCAACCTGCTCCAGTTCTCCCGCAAGATCACGTCGAACCGGGAGGAGATGGCGATCAACGCGCTGGTCGAGCGGGTCCTGGCCCTCGCGGCCAACACCGGCGCCACCCAGAACGTCACCCTCGTGCGCGATCTCGCGCCCGACCTCCCGCTGGCGACCGGTGACCCGGGGCAGATCGAGCAGATTCTCCTCAACCTCGTCACCAACGCCTTCCAGGCGATGGAAGAGTCGGGCGGCCAACTCACGGTGCGCTCGCGACTCTCCGGCGGCCGCCTGCACGTCGAGGTTGAAGATACGGGCCCCGGTGTGCCCGCCGAAATCCGCACGCGGATTTTCGATCCGTTCTTCACCACGAAGCCGGTCGGCAAGGGCACGGGTCTCGGCCTCAGCGTCGCCCACGGCATCGTCTCCGCCCACGACGGCCGCCTCTGGGTGGAGGAGGCGCCCGGGGGCGGAGCGCGGTTCGTGGTGGACCTGCCCGTGCAGTCCGTGGCGGCGCCGATGAGCGAGGCGGAGGAGCCGCCGGTGCCGACCGATTCGCGCATCCTGGTCGTCGACGACGAGGAGCACGTCGCACAAGTCCTCGGCGACCTCCTCGAGGAGTTGGGCTCCCGCGTAGAAATCCGGCACTCCGCGCGAGAAGCCCATGACCTCCTCGTGCGCGAGCGCTTCGATCTCATCGCGCTCGACGTCGTCATGCCCGGCGAGAATGGCGTCGACTTCTGGCGCCGTCTGCACGCGGAGCGCCCCGAGACCGCCGCCCGCGTCGTCTTCGTCACCGGCAACGTCGACCCCGCCATTCAGGCCTTGATCGACTCGACCGGGCGGCCGGTCCTCGCCAAGCCCTACACGCTCAAGGCCCTGCGCGCCCTCATCGCCCGCGAACTCCATCGTTGACCGCCCGCTCGCGTGCCGCACTGCCGCAGTGCCGCGGTGCCGCAGTGCGAGGTGAGCGCCGGTTGCCGGCGCGAGCCGAGCGGTGAAATGATCGGAGATCGCCCGACGAGCCAACGGTTGGGTCGAGGACTCGCGCGGTACCCCGCCTCCCTCAAGCCCTCAGGACGAGCGCGGCCACCGCAGCCTTCCGGGTGACGCGGTCGGCCGTGTCTCCGATCAGTGCGCGGCGGAACCGGCTCCGCTCGGTCGTCGTGAGTGCGATCAGCTCGGCCCCGAACACCTCTGCCTCGATGAGGATTTCCGCGACGGGGTCGCCGAAGCGGACGACCGTCTCCACGGGCACGCCGTCCAGGGTCGTGTCGGCGATGGCTGTGAGTTCCATCACACCCTGGCGGCTGAGACTGTCCATCTCCTGGTCGACGTACGCCACCGTGCGACCGTGCGCTCCGACGGTGTGATCGGGGATCGGGTAGACCCTGAGCAAGCGGACCGTGGCACCGCTGTCTCGGGCGAGCGCGGCCACCGTCGGGAGGACGGCCTGATCAGCCTCCCGCTTGCCGAGTGGTACGAGAATGCGCTTTGCCATGACTTTCCCTCCATGAGGTTACGATGCCGCAGTGCGGCAAAGCGATTCCGGGCGTACTGCACTTCCTCGATCGTCAGGGAGCTCTAGGCCGGATGCGGGAAAACTCGCAGGCTGCTCAAAAAGGTCCAGATGCGAGGCGGCGCCCGCCATACCACGCCCCCTGCGGATGCGTCGAAAGCCGTGTTCGAGCCTACCCGCCGAGGTAAAGGCGTTTGACCTCCGGGTCGCCGAGAAGCTGGGAGCCCACGCCCTCGAAACGGTTGCGCCCCAGCTCCAGCACGTACCCGCGGTCGGCGATCGCGAGCGCGCGCGCCGCGTTCTGTTCGACGAGCATGAGCGTGTACCCCGTCCGCTTCATCTCCGCGAGCTTCTCGAAGATCAGCGTCACGAACTTCGGGGCCAGCCCCAGGGAAGGCTCGTCCAGGAGAATCAGCCGGGGCTCGGTCATGAGGGCCCGCCCCATCGCCACCATCTGCTGCTCGCCGCCCGACATCGTCCCCGCCTGCTGGCGGCGGCGGTCGAACAACACTGGAAACAGCGCGTACACCCGCTGGAGCGCCGCGGCCACGCGCGCGCGGTCGCGCTCGATGAAGGCGCCCATCTCGAGGTTCTCGAGAACGGTCATCTGCGGGAACACGATCCGCCCCTGCGGCACATAGGCGAGACCCCGCCGCAGCACGAGGTCCGGGCGGAGCCCGGTGATCTCCTCGCCGTTGAAGACGACGCGGCCCTGGCGGGGATGGAGGAAGCCGACGATCGCCTTGAAGCTCGTCGATTTACCAGCGCCGTTGGGACCGATGATGCTCACGATCTCTCCCGGCTGGACGGCGAGGCTGACGTCGTGCAGGATGTCGATCTTGCCGTAACCGGCGGTGATGTGCTCGGCGAAGAGGAGCGCGCCGTCGGCACTCACGCGCGGGCCTCGGCGACGTAGAGCACGTGCGGATACGGCAGGAGATCGACCATCAGATGGCGGCGCACACGGAAGCCGCTCGCCTCCAGGGTCGATTGCAACTCGTCGGCGCTCCAGTAGTGGACGGGGACCGTCGGGGCCATCGCCTTGTCCAGGGCCCAGGTGAACCAGCGCTTGGGCGCCGGGTGCGTGTCGACGTCCTTCACGAGGAGCGGGCAGCCCGGGGCCAGGCAGCGGCGGAGACGCCGGAACAGGGGCGCCACCGTCTCGGCGGGGATGTGGTGGACGATGTCGAGCATGTAGGCGGCCGCCACCTCACCGTCGCCCTTGAAGTCCCGCGCGTCGCCCTCGGCGTAGGCGACGTTGTCGATCCCCAGGCGCCGGGCGGCGCGGCGGGCCAGCGCGAGACGGCGCGGGTTGACGTCGAGCCCCCGGACGAAGCGCCGGGGGCCTGTCGCCGCGTAGTAGAGCGAGAAGAGACCGAAGCCGCAGCCGATGTCGAGCACCGGACCCTCCTCCGGCAGGTACTGACCGATCTCGTCGAGGAACCGCTGGCGCAGGATCCCGAAGCGCACCCAGCAGTAGGCGCGGACGACGGGGTCGTCGTACGCGCGGATGATGCTACGAATCGTCTCGCTTCGCATAGATGACGTAGGTGGGCCGGCGGGTGTCGACCACGTAGCGCGTGGCCAGGCGCCGGGCCAGATCCGGGAACGTGTCGATGCGCTCGTAGCCGCCGGCGGGCCACCCGTCCCGAAAGACCACGATGTACCGCGGCGGGCGCGCGTCGAGCGCGCGCGCGAACTCGCCGCGCAATACGCGGATCGCCGGCTGCTCGGTGTCGTGGAAGAAGTGGAAGTCGTAGAGGAAGCGCGTGGGCTCGGCGACGCGCGCCCGGAGGAGCGCGTGCACGCCGCCGTCCGTGGTGTCGAGCACCTGCACGGTGTCGCCGGCGCGCACCCGCTGCTCGAGGTCCCAGGCGAGGAGCCGCACCACGCGCTCCTTGTCCCAGATCCACGTCGCCTCGGCCGTCCGGGCGCCGGTGAGGCCGAGGAGGACGACGAGGACGGCGAGACTGGCCGCGAGCGGCACGCCGACGAGGAACCGCCGCGCGCGCAGGACCGCCTCGACCTCGGAGAAGAGCAGCACGGCCCCGAACGCGGCCAGCGGATAGAGGTGGTACTCCCACCCCTTCCCCTGCCCCACGTAGTGCAGGATGCCGTAGCCGACGCCGGCGCTCGCGACGGCGTGCCGGAAGGTAAAGCGCCGCGTGGCGAACGCGTGACCGAGTGAGAGGGTGAGCCCGGCGGCGATGGCCGGCCAGAGCGCCCAGCGGTAGACCGGCCACGCGGCCGGCCTCCCTAGCCGCGAGTAGAACGGCAGCAGGTAACCGAAGACGATCTCGCGCCAGGGCCCGAGCGCGCCGAGGGCCGCCAGCCACACGACGACCACGAGCGGGACGACGGTCACGCTGGCGGCGAAGGCTGCGGCCGCCATCCATCGGGCGCGGGCCGGGCGGCGGGGCACGAGGAGGACGAGGGGCACCAGCGCGAGGGCGAAGAGCACGACGTGGGGCTTGATAGTCATCCCGGCACCGAGGGCGAGACCGCCGACGAGCAGCGCGGCCACCTCGCGGCGCTCGCCCCAGCGGGCCACGCCCAGCGCCGCGGCCAAGAGGAAGACGCAGAGCAGGAAGTCGCGCTGTCCCGCCTGCCAGGCTCCGCCCCCCAGATGGTAGGCGGCAAAGAACAGCGCGCCGCCCGCGGCCGCCAGCCGTCCCCACGGCGCGGCCAGCGCCGCGACCAGCAGCGACGTGAGCCCGAGCCACAGGAGGTCGAACATCCGCCAGGCGGCGTCTCCCGCGCCGAGCGTGCGGATGACGGCGAGGTGCAGCAGATAGACCCCGGGGAAGTTCATGTCGAAGATGTCACGATAGGGCACCGCGCCCTCGCCGATGCGCCACGCGATGTAGTGCATGATCGGCGCATCATGAATGAGCGGCCACGGCAGCGACAACCACCCCACGTACACCACGACAAGAGCAAGCCCTGTCACCAACCCCCAGCCAACGAGACTCGCGCGTTGCGATGAATCGCGAGGACCCGCAGGGCGCTCGGCGCCGTCACCCTCCCCTTCGACGGGGAGGGTCGGCGAGCGAAGCGAGCCGGCGTGGGGTGCCGGCGTTCCCCCCACCCCAACCCCTCCCCGCGAGGGGGAGGGGATGTTCAGAGCTACGACGAAGTCCTCCTCCGAGCGTTTCATCGTCCAAAATACGCTTCGATGACGCGTTCATCCGTCTGGATCACGCCGGGCGGTCCCTCGGCGATCTTCTCGCCATGGTCGAGCACGAACACCGTCTCGCAAAGCCCCATCACGACCTTCATATCGTGCTCGACGAGGAGGACGGTCTTGCCCTGATCGCGGAGGCGGCGCACGGCCTCGAGCAGGTCGTTGAGGAGCGTGCGGTTCACGCCGGCGGCGGGCTCGTCGAGGAGGATGAGCGAGGGATCGCGCATGAGCATCCGCACGAACTCCACGAGCTTCTGCTGCCCGTAGGACAGGTTCCCCGCGTACTCGTCGCGCAGCCCCTCGAGCTTCACGAAGGTCAGCAGTTCACGCGCGCGCGCCTGCGCCGCCTCGTGTGGCCCGGTGGTGACCACGAGCAGGTTCTCCAGCGCGGTCAGCTCGGGGAAGACGCGGATCATCTGGAACGTCCGTCCCACCCCACGCCGCGCGATCTGGTAGGGCTTGAGCCCGTCGATCCGCTCGCCATCGAGCACGACGCGGCCGGCGTCGCGGTGCTCCACGCCCGTGATGCAGTTGAAGAGCGTGGTTTTCCCGGAGCCGTTCGGACCGATGAGGCCGTAGATCCGCCCGCGCTCGAGGGTAAGCGACACGCCGTTGACGGCCCGGACGCCGCCGAAGTGCTTGTGGACGTCCATCACCTCGAGGAAGGCGCCGGTCGTCAGATCGTCCTCGGCAGGCGGTATTTCGTCTGGAGTAAGCCGAGCACGCCTCGGGGCATGGCCAGCACCACCGCCACGATGATGGCCCCGAACAGGAGCGGATGGATGTAGGGATAGCGCACCCACACCATTTCCTGGGCCACGAAGAGGACGACCGCGCCCAGCACCGGCCCCCACACCGTCCCCTTCCCGCCGAACAGCGCCATGACGATCATCGTGATCGTCGTGGCCAGCGGGAAGACGCTCAGCGGCTCGATGTAGCCCTGGTCGCGCGCGGTGAGCGCGCCGGCAATCCCCGGGCCGATCGCGGACAGCAGGAAGGCGAGCAGCTTGTGGCGGAAGGTGGGGATGCCCATCGCCTCCGCCGCGACTTCGTCCTCACGAATCGTCATCAGCCGGAGTCCGAACCGCGAGCCGATGATCAGGCGCGCGCCCAGCGTCACCGCCGCGGCCGTGAGCCCCATCGCGTAGTAGATCGGCAGGGTGGCGTCGAGCGTGGGCAGCGACAGTCCGTTGCCGCCGCCGGTCAGGCCCTCGAAGTACGACACGAGCGCGCGAAGCACCTCGTTGAGTCCGAGCATCGCGATGGCGAAGTAAGGCCCTTTGAGCCTGAGACACGGCCAGCCGATGCCGAGCGCGAGCACGCCGGCCGCCAGGCCGCCCGCGAGCGCGGC
>JBGPYK010000431.1:0-3248 GCA_041493245.1 Methylomirabilia bacterium
AGCTTCTCGCCCGTCTCCCAGCAGCGCCAGATGGCGCGGAGCGCCTGCACGTACTCGCGCAGGCGCGGCGCCGGCGCGCTCCACGGCACGCTGAAGCGGCGCTCGTTGTGGGCGCGCACCTGCGAGCCGAGGCCGAGCACGAAGCGCCCCCGCGAGGCCACCTGCAGGTCCCAGCTCGCGTTGGCCACGGGCATGGGGCTGCGCGAGAACGCGATCGCGATGCCGGTCTGCAAGACGACGCGCGTGGTGGTGACGGCCGCGACGCCGAGGGCCAGGAAGGGATCGTTCTTATTCTCCGAGGTCACGAGGCCGTCATAGCCGGCCGCCTCGGCGGCGCGGGCCACCGCGGAGACCCCGCCGAGATCGTCTTGCGGCAGCGTGGTCAGGAGGCGCATGGGGTGGACGTGCGACCCGTCACGGCCGCTTCAGTCGCAGATCCTCCAGGGGGCCCGAGTACGCGAAGCTCCGGATCAGGTTCACGCCCGGCTCCTCGACGCGGGGGCCGACACCCCAGATGAACGCCAGCTCGTAGATCGGGATGTGGGTCAGCCGGTCGTGGAGGATCTGCTGGATCTGGTGGAGCAGCGCCTCGCGCTTCTTCACGTCCGTCTCGCGCGCCTGGCGCTGGAAGAGGTCCTCGACGTCGGGCATGACGCCTGACGTGTAAATACCGTTCTTGCTGACGTACGCCTCGAGCCGCGTGCCCGCGTTGCCGCCCGCACCGGTGATGCCGACGATCACGTTCTTGAGCTTCTTCTCGCGCCACGCCAGGGTCATGGCCGCGCGCTCCATGGTCCGGATCCTCGTCCGGATCCCGATGCTCTGGAGGTTCGCGGCCAGCGCCTCGCCCATCGAGAAATAGGGGGGCCACGGGTAGAAGTCGCCGGCGTCGAAGCCGTTGGCATAGCCGGCCTCGGCGAGGAGTTGCTTCGCCTTCTTGGGGTCGAAGGGGTCGGGCTCGAAGACGCGCGCGAACTCGAGCGCGCGGGGGATGAGCGAACCCGTGGGCTTCGAGAAGCCGAGCGTTTCGGCCTGGTTGAGCGCCTGCCGGTCGATGGCGTAGCTCACGGCCTGGCGCACGCGCCGGTCGTGCCAGGGCGACTTCGGATCCCATTGGTCGGGGAGATCGAGCCAGAAGACCGCGGGAGACTCCTTGGGAGCGACGAGCTTGAATCCGGCAGTCCGCTGGATGTCCTCGGCCACGGGACCGGTGAGCAGGTACGCGATGTCCACCTCGCCCTTCCTGAGGGCGGCGGCGCGCGTGGTCTCCTCGGGCATGCTGCGGTAGACGAGCCGCTTGACGTTGGGGACCTTGCGCCAGTACCCCTCGAACGCTTCCATCACCAGCTCGATCCCTGGATTGAAGCTCACGAACTTGTAGGGCCCGGCGCCGATCGGCGCCTTCTTGAAGCCGTCGTCACCGACCTTCTCGACGTAGGCCTTGGGCACGATCCAGCCGGCGCCGGTGGCGGAGGTGCCGTAGAACGTCATGAAATCCGGCCACGGCTCCTTGAGATGGAAGCGCACGCGGCCCGGGTCCACCATCTGCACCTCGCGCACGCGCTCCTTGAGGAGCTTCGCCCCCGAGCCCTTGTAGCGTTCGAAGGAGAACTTCACGTCCGCCGCCGTCACCGGCTCGCCGTTGTGGAACTTCACACCCTTGCGGAGGACGAACTCGTACGTCAGCCCGTCCTTCGACTGCGTGAACGACTCGGCCAGGCTCGGGGTGTTGATGTTGCCCGGCATGGGCTTCACCAGCGCGTCGTGCAGCGCGTAGAGCACCATGAACGGTGTGATGATCCCCTCGGTCTCGGCGGGGTCGACCCAGCGGGAGGCCAGCGTGATGTGGACCCCCCACGTCATAGTCCCTTCCGGCGCCGCGCTCGCCGCGCCGGCCATACCGAAAACCGAAAAAACCGCCAGGAGCGCAACGACGACACGCGAAATGCATGGCCGCATGGGTTCCTCCGAGTCGCTCGTATCGAGTACCGAGATTCTATCTATAATCAGACCAGATGGCCGTTTTTCATCAGCCTGGTAGCTCGCTGAGCGAGCGGATGATCCGGTCGGGGCGGACCGCGCACCGCTCTGGAAGTCCCGCGCCGGCGCGGTCGATCCAGACGCCTTGCACACCGACCTGCTGCGCGCCCGCCACGTCGAAGTCGAGGTGGTCGCCGACCATGCACGTGTCCTCCGCGCGCGCGTCGAGGGCTCGGAGCGCGTGGCGGTAGACGGCAGCATCGGGCTTGCCGACGCCGAACTCGCCTTCGATCACGATCACCCCGAAATAGCTTGCGAGCCCGTGGCGCGCGATCTTGTCGCGCTGGTGGGACGCGTCGCCGTTCGTGACGAGGCCGAGTCCGATGCCGGCCGCCCGCCAGGCCGCGAGACCCGTGAGCGCGTCCGGGAAGAGCTGCATGCGCTCACGCCGGCGGCGCGCGAACTCCGTGGCGATCGCGGTCGCCAGGGCCGGGTCCGGGCGCCCCAGCGTCTCGAGCGCGCGCGCGACGACCTTGGTCCACGCGCCCAGCATGTTCACGCGCTCGCGCCGATTGTGCTCCGGGTTGTCCCAGAACGTGCGCCGGCTCGCCGCGACCGCGGCAATGACGGCCGGCGCGTCGATGCCGCCGCGGGCGCCGCCGAGCGTGCACGCGGCCGTCCAGCAGTCGTCGACACCACCGGAGTAATCGAGCAGCGTGTCGTCGAGGTCGAGGAGGAGCGCCTTCACGTCGTCCATTGTATGATGCCGGCCAACCATGGCCAACGACGGGGCCCGGCCCCTGATGGAGGTTCCCATGCCGGCCGATCCTCAGGCGCACCGCGGGGTCATCCGATGAAGGTCACCACCCTCGAGACGTATCTGCTGTCCGCGCCGTTGCCGCAGGCGGTCCGCACGTCGACCACTACGATCACCAGGGTGAGCGAGGTCATCGTCAAGCTCACCACGGATGCCGGCCTCGTGGGGATCGGCGAGGCCCACGGTCCCTTCCTGTTCCAGCAGGGCTCGGACGGCCTGCGCAGCGTGAACGAGATTCTGAAAGCGATCACGCCGCTCGTCGTCGGACGGGATCCGTTCGACGCCGAGCAGATCTGGCAAGACCTGTTCGCCCTGACCTACACGAGCGTACGCGGGATTCCCGCGCTGGCGCGGCAGCAGCGTCCGCTGGTGACGGCCCAAAGCGCCATCGACATCGCCCTCTGGGACCTCAAGGGCAAAGCGATCGGCCGGCCGGTCTACGCCCTGCTGG
>JBGPYK010000506.1:0-2750 GCA_041493245.1 Methylomirabilia bacterium
CGGTTCGGGCTACCCGAGGTCCGGTGGTCGATCTACCCGTTCGGCGGGGCGACGATCAAGCTGGTCCAGCAGATCGGCTACGTCCATGCCATGGACCTGCTGCTCACGGCCCGGCTCGTTGACGCCGGGGAGGCCGCGCGGCTGGGGCTGGTCAACCGCGTGGTGGCCGCGGCCGACCTCATGGCGTGGGGGCTCGAGACCGCCGAGACCATCGCGGCGAACAGCCCGACGGCCGTGCAGGCGGTCAAGCGGCAGGTCAGCGCGACGATCGCCGACCACGTCCGCACGCGCGAGGTGCTCGAGCAGGAGCTCGGAGACCGGGTGCGGGCCAGCGCCCACTTCACCGAGGGCATCGCCGCGTTCCGCGAGAAGCGCCAGCCTCGGTACGACTGATCCGCGGTGAGCGTGCACCCCACGAGCCGCACGCTCGGCGCGCTGATCGACGAGATGGCCACCACCCGGCCGCACGCCGAGGCGGTGGTCTTCCGCGATCAGCGTCTCACCTACGGGGCGCTGCGGGCGCGCGTCGACGAGTTCGCGCGGGCGCTCCTGGCGGTCGGCGTGACGCGCGGCGATCGCGTCGCAGTCCTCCTGCCGAACCGTCCCGAATGGCTCATCGCCGCGCTGGCGACCGCCAGGATCGGCGGGATGGTCGCGGCCATCAGCACCTTCTCGACACCGCGCGAGCTGGCCTGGGCGCTCGAGCACTCCGAGGCGACGGCGCTCATGACCGCCGCGGCGTTTCGCGGACGCGACTATCTCGGCGCGCTTCACGACCTCTGTCCCGAGCTCGCCCGGAGCGCGCCCGGGGAGGTCCGGAGCGCTCGGCTGCCTCGACTTCGCACGGTGGTGTGCTTCGACGAACGGCGCCACGACGGCGTCTTCCATCCCGACGACTTCCTCGCCCGCGCCTCCGGGACGAGAACCGCGGCGCTGGAGGCGGCTCGGCGGTCGGTGCACCCCCGTGACGTCTGCTACATCCTGTACACGTCAGGCTCGACGGCCACGGCGAAGGGGGTGATGCTGGCGCACGGCGGCGTGATCGAGAACGGGTTCAACATCGGCGAGCGCCAGCATCTCACGTCGGGGGATCGGCTGTGGCTCGCCGTCCCGCTGTTCTGGTCGTTCGGGTCGGCGAACGCATTCCCCGCCATCGTGACCCACGGCGGCTGCGTGGTGCTACAGGAGAGCTTCGAGCCTGGCGAAGCGCTGGAGCTTCTCGATCGTGAGCGGTGCAGCGTCTACTACGGCATGGCCAACATGGCCCGCGCCATGCTGGAACATCCCGATCGCCCCCGACGCCGGCTGGCCTCCATGCGGACGGGCCTCACCATCGGCCTGCCGGAAGACATCGAGATGACGATGGAGGCCGTCAGCGCCCGCGAGCTCTGCAACGTGTACGGATCGACCGAGACGTACGGCAACTGCGCCGTCACCGACGCGCACGATCCTCTCCCGCTGCGCCTGCACACCCAGGGTCTTCCGTTGCCCGGGATGGAGATCCGCGTCGTGCATCCCGAGACGCGACGACCGCTGGCGGCCGGCGAGGCCGGCGAGCTCTGCGTCCGCGGGCACGTCACGCCCGGCTACTATCGGGCGCCGGAGCTCGACTCCGCCGCCTTCGACCGCGAGGGATACTTCCTGACCGGCGATCTCGGACTGATCGGCGACGACGGGCGCGTGCGATTCCGCGGGCGACTGACGGAAATGATCAAGACCGGCGGCATCAACGTGGCGCCGCTCGAAGTCGAGCAGGTGCTGCTGCAGCACCCCGACGTCAAGCAGGCCTACGTCATCGGCGTTCCCGACCGAGACAGGGGCGAGATCGTAGCGGCCGTGCTCGAGCTGCACGCCGGCGCGACGGCCGACGCCGATGCGATCGTCGCCTTCTGCCGCGAGCGGCTCGCCACTTACAAGGTTCCGACGCGACTGGCGTTTCGCAAGGCCCGCGAATTCCCGCGAACCCCGACGGGCAAGATCCACAAGCCCGGGCTGCGTCGGGAGCTCGAGCAGGGTCGAGGAGACGGATGAGTGGACGCGCTCCCCTGTTTGCGGACGGGCCCGGACGGCGCTATGGTCAGCCCCGCCGCAGCAAGCGGTGGAGCAAGGGGGAGCCGACGATGCCTGGCACGAAGCCCGCAAGTCTCAACGGCCTGGTCGACGTCGACAGGGGGTTCGTGAGCCGGGAGATCTTCGTGAGCGAGGAGATCTACCGGCAGGAGCTGGAGCAGGTGTTCGCCCGGGCCTGGCTCTTCGTCGGCCACGAGAGCCAGATCCCGCGGCCCGGCGACTTCCTCGCGTCGTCCATGGGCGAGGAGTCGGTCATCCTGTGCCGTGACGGCAAGGGGCGGATCCACGTTTTCCTGAACTCGTGCCGGCACCGCGGCATGAAGGTGTGCCGCTACGACGAGGGCCACACGGTCGAGTTCACCTGTCCGTATCATGGATGGAGCTACGCGACCGACGGCGCGCTGGTGGGTGTTCCCTTCGCCAAGGACGCTTACGGCGAACAGCTCGACCGGAGCCGGTGGGGGCTCGTCGAGGTCGCCCAGATGGAGAACTACAAGGGCACGATCTGGGCCACCTGGGACCCCTCGGCCCCGTCGTTTCTCGACTACCTCGGCGGCTACACGCTCTACCTCGACCTCTTGCTCGACGCCTGGGACGGGCGCGAGGGCGGCACCGAGGTGATCGGCGGGATCCACAAGTGGCTCGTCCCCTGTAACTGGAAGTTCCCGGCCGAAAACTTC
>JBGPYK010000576.1:0-2296 GCA_041493245.1 Methylomirabilia bacterium
CTCGACGCCGGATGCGGCACGGGCTTCCAGACGGCGCTGCTCGAGCGCCTCGGCTACGCGAGCCACGGCGTCGACATCGCACCGCGCTTGCTCGCCGCGGCCCGACCCCGGCTCGCCACCTCGGCGCTCGCCCTCGGGAACGTCGAGGCGCTGCCCTACCGCGACGAGAGCTTCGATGCCGTCACGTGCTGCGGCAGCACGCTGAGCTTCGTCGACGCGCCGGCGACGGCGCTGCGCGAGCTCGGGCGCGTGCTGCGTCCGGGCGGCCGGCTGCTCCTCGAGTGCGAGCACCGTTGGAGCCTCGACCTGGGCTGGGCGCTGCTGAGCGCGCTCACCCGCGACTCGCTGGGCTACGGTCTCTCGACGGCCGCGGCGTGGCGTCAGCTCACGCGCCGCCCGCGCGAAGGTTGCACGGTCGACTACCCGGGCTACGGGCGACTCCGGCTCTTCACGCGGGCCGAGCTGAGCGCGATGCTCGCCGCCGCCGGCCTCCACCCCCTCCGCTGGTGGGGCATCCACTCCATCACGAACGTGATCCCCTCCACGGTCCTCCACCGCGAGCGGCTCGGACCCGCACTGACCACGATCTTCGGCCGGCTGCGCGCGATCGACGCGCGGCTCAGCGCCTGCACGCCGGCCCAGCGACTCGCCAACAGCCTCGTCGTTCTCGCGAAGAAGCGTTAGAGTATCCGAGCATGGCAGACGACGAGACGAGCGAGCGGATCGACACGGTGCGGGCGTGGATCGACGGCGCCCGGCGCATCGTGGTGCTCACGGGCGCGGGGATCTCGACGGATTCGGGGATCCCCGACTTCCGTGGCCCGCAGGGACTGTGGACGAAGAACCCCGAGGCCGAGAAGATGGCGACGATCCAGCATTACGTCGCCGATCCCGACGTGCGCAAGCGGGCGTGGCGCAACCGGCTGGAGTCGCCGGCCTGGCAGGCGCGCCCGAACGCCGGCCACCAGGCGCTCGTGGCGCTCGAGCGGCGGGGCACGCTCGACACGCTGATCACCCAGAACATCGACGGCCTACACCAGATGGCCGGCTCCTCCCCCGCCCGCGTCGTCGAGATCCACGGCACGATGCGCGAGGTAACGTGTCTTTCGTGCGGCGAGCGGGCGCCGATGGAGCGGGTGCTGGCCCGCGTGCGCGCTGGCGACGAAGACCCGGCGTGCCGCACGTGCGGCGGCATCCTCAAGTCGGCCACGATCTCGTTCGGCCAGGCGCTCGTCCAGGCGGATCTGCTCCTCGCTCAGCGGGCGGCCGAGCGCTGCGACCTGCTGCTGGCGGTGGGGACGAAGCTCTCCGTCTACCCGATCGCGGGCGTCGTGCCCATCGCCAAGGAGGCCGGGGCGCGCGTGGTGATCGTCAACGCCGAGCCAACGGAGATGGACACGCTCGCCCACGCGGTGCTCCGCGGCCCGATCAGCGAGCTGCTGCCGCGGATTATCTGACGTCGGGGGGAGCCGTAGCCCCCGACGGCGGGGGACAAGCCCCCGCCCTACGGCGCGCGAAAATTAGGTTAACGGCAATGCCTGCCACCGGGGCGGCGACGTGGTACGAGACGTGGTACCTTGGTGCCCGGCTTCGAGCCGACCACGGAGGGGGATATGGCGTCGAATCTGGAGGACCGGTTCCAGACGCTCCACGAGATCGTAAAGGCCGCGCGGACGAACCTCGCGCAGGGCCCATGGGATTACCTGATGGGCGGCGCCGAAAGCGAGACGACGCTGAGGCGCAACCGCCAGGCGCTCGACTCCGTCGCCTTCCGCCCGCGCGTCCTGCGCGACGTCTCCAAGGTCGACTGCACGTCGACCTTCCTCGGCCGGCCCCTGCGCATCCCTGTCATGCTCGCGCCCATCGGCGGTCTCGAGACCTTCGATCCGGGCGGCGGCGCCACGGTCGGGCGCGCCTCCGCGGAGTTCGGCGTCCCCCACATGCTCAGCTCCGTCTGTATGCCCGGGCTTGAGGCCACCGCCGCGGCGGCCGACAACTTCCGGATCTTCCAGCTCTACGTCCGCGGCGACGACGCGTGGGTCGACGACCACGTCAAGCGCGCTCGCGATCACGGGTACGCGGCGTTCTGTCTCACCGTCGACACCGCCTCGTACAGCCGGCGTGAGCGCGACCTCGCCACGCGCTACGTCAAACCGTGGCGTCAGCGGGCCACCGGTTTCGCCTTCCAGGCCGGACTCAACTGGGACCACGTCAAGCGCTACAAGGACCTCCACGACCTCCCGCTGATCCTCAAGGGGATCGCGACCGCGGAGGACGCCGTCCTCGCGTGCGAGCA
>JBGPYK010000541.1:0-2500 GCA_041493245.1 Methylomirabilia bacterium
GGCACGATTGTGGGCCTGCTCGCCGCGACCTACTTCTACGCTTACGCGGCCCTCATGATTCCCGCCGGTCTCCTGATCGTCTTCTTCCTGATGGGCGTCGTCGGCGGCGCCTTCGTGCTGACCTGGCCGATCGGCCGCGAGGTCAACCCGCCGCACCTCGCCGGCGTCGCGGTCGCGGTGGTCAACATGGGCGGCTTCCTCGGCGCCGCGCTCACCCAGGGGCCGCTCGGCGCGGTCCTCGACGCGGGATGGGCGGGGGTCGTCGTCGCGGGCGCGCGCGTGTATCCCGTCGGGGCGTACCGCACGGCGTTCGCCTTCTGCGCCGCGTTCGCGCTCGCTGCGGCGCTCACGAGCCTGCTCGTGCGCGAGACGCGCGGACAGAACGTTCACGGGCGGCTCGTGGGGGCCGCCGGCGGGCGCACGTTCGGGACGGAGCACCCGGCATGATGGGCCCCACGCGATGCTGTCCGGCGCCCGCTCGAAATTCGGGCACGGGGGGCCGGGTTGCCCGTTCTGTAGGCAACCGGGCTCGGTGGCCAAAACCGGAATCCCACGCAAGGCCGTGATTTTCAGGAGATCGTCCGGAACGGGCGCGGCATGGGCGTTGCTTTGACCTCCGCACTCCGGGGGGAACTCATGAAGAAGATCGAGGCCATCATCAAGCCGTTCAAGCTCGACGACGTGAAGGAGGCGCTGACCGGGATCGGGGTCATCGGCATGACGGTCTCCGAGGTCCGCGGCTTCGGCCGGCAGAAAGGTCACACCGAGCTGTACCGCGGCGGCGAGTACACCGTGGACTTCCTGCCCAAGATGATGGTCGAGGTCGTCGTCCCCGATCACATCGTCGACAAGGTCGTCGAGGTCATCGCCGCCGCCGCGAAGACGGGGAACATCGGCGACGGCAAGATCTTCGTGCACCCGGTCGAGGCCGCAGTCCGCATCCGGACCGGCGAGCGTGACGAGAATGCGCTCTAGCCGAAACCCGAGCGGCAATATGGTGGGACGACGGAGGGCGATCACGGTGAAGCGACTGGCTCTGGCGCTCGGCATCCTCTGTGCGGTCTTCACCGCTGCGACGATAGTGCTGGCGCAGTCGCAGACGGCTCCGGCTCCCGCGACGCCACCCGCCGCTACGGCGTCCGCGGCTCCGCCCGCGCCCGCGGCTCAAAAGATCGACAAGGGCGACACCGCTTGGATGCTGACCTCGTCGGCGCTGGTCCTCATGATGACGGCGCCGGGGCTGGCGCTCTTCTACGGCGGGATGGTGCGCCAGAAGAACGCGCTCGCCACGCTGATGCAGAGCTTCATCGTCGTGGCGCTGATCTCCGTGCAGTGGGTCCTGTGGGGTTACAGCCTCGCCTTCGGACCCGACCACGGGGGCATCATCGGCGGCCTGCAATGGATCGGCCTCCGGGGCGTGGGCGCCGAGCCGTACGACGCGTACGCGAAGACGATCCCACACTCGGTGTTCATGCTGTTCCAGATGATGTTCGCGATCATCACGCCGGCGCTCATCACCGGGGCCTTCGCCGAGCGGAAGAAGTTCTCGGCCTTCATCCTGTTCACCCTGCTGTGGGCGACGTTCGTGTACGACCCGCTCGCCCACTGGGTGTGGGGCGACGGCGGGTGGCTCAAGAAGCTCGGGGCGCTGGACTTCGCGGGTGGAACCGTCGTCCACATCT
Source organism: Methylomirabilia bacterium (assembly GCA_041493245.1). Taxonomy (GTDB): domain Bacteria; phylum Methylomirabilota; class Methylomirabilia; order Rokubacteriales; family CSP1-6; genus DATHGT01. The sequence continues at coordinate 1,683 of JBGPYK010000541.1, forward strand.
CCTCCGGCGTCTCCGCCCTGGTCTGTGCGCTCGTGATCGGCCGCCGCCGCGGCTACGGTCACCAGCCCATGCAGCCCCACAACCTGCCCATGACGGTGATGGGCGCGGCTCTCCTCTGGTTCGGGTGGTTCGGGTTCAACGCGGGCAGCGCGCTCGAGGCCAACGGGCTCGCGGCGAGCGCCTTCTTGGCCACCAACACGGCGGCGGCCTCCGCCGCGCTCGGCTGGATGTTCACGGAGTGGACGACGCGGGGCAAACCGACGGTGCTCGGCGCGGCGTCGGGCGCGGTCGCGGGCCTCGTGGCCATCACCCCCGCTTCGGGCTACGTGGGGCCGGTGTCCTCGATCGTCATCGGCGGCTTGGCCGGCGTGCTCTGCTACGCCGCCTGCAACCTCAAGTCGCGCCTGGGCTACGACGACTCCCTCGATGTCGTGGGCGTCCACGCCGTAGGGGGGACGTGGGGCGCGCTCGCCACCGGGCTCTTCGCCTCGAAGGCTATCAACGACGGCGGCGCCGACGGCCTCTTCTACGGCAACCCCGGCCAGCTCTGGATCCAGGTCGTGGCCGTGCTCGCGACGTACCTGATGGCCGCGGTCATGACGTTCATTATTCTGAAAGTTGTCGACGCGGTGGTCGGCCTGCGCGTGACGGACGAGGACGAGGCCGCGGGTCTCGATCTGTCGCAGCACTCGGAGACGGCGTACACGCTGGCCGGAGGCTCGTACGGTGAGTTCTCTGGCGGGACCGGTGCCTTCACGGAGGCCATGCGGGCGGCGGAGGCGAAGGCCCGCCCGGTGCCCCATTGACGTCGCCGCGCC
>JBGPYK010000112.1:0-7014 GCA_041493245.1 Methylomirabilia bacterium
CGTCCGGCTCGCCGAGGACGTGGCGCTGCTCGACGTCATGTCCAACGGGCGGATGACCCTCGGGATCGCCATCGGCTACAAGCCGGACGAGTTCGCGCTCTACGGCGTCGACCTCGAGAAGCGCGGCGCGCGGTTCGAGGAGCAGCTCGCGATCATGGACGGGCTCTGGACCCAAGAGCGCGTCAGCTTCACGGGCCGCTACTACACTGTCGAGGGACGGCTGGAGCCCAAGCCGCTGACGCGGCCGCGGCCGCCGGTCTGGATCGGCGGCTGGGGCGACCTCACGCTCCGGCGGGCGGCCACGCTGGCCGACAACTGGATCCCCGGGCCCACCGCCGACCTCAAGCGGCTCATCGCGGGCAAGCAGACATTCCTCGAGAACCGCAAGGCCGCCGGCCGGACAGCGCCCGTGACGGAGTGGCCCGTCACGCGCGACGTCATCATCGCCGACACCGACCGGCAGGCGCGCGAGCTGGCGGAGCGGCACATCATGGTGGCGTACCGGAAGGAGTACGCCGGCGGCTGGCGCCACCCCTTCATCGACGCCGGCATCGCGACCGACCTCGCCCGGTTGATGGAGGACCGCTTCATCATCGGCGGGCCCGACGAGGTGGTCTCGCAGATCCGGCGGCTCGTCAACCGGTACGGGATGACGCACCTGATCTGCCGCCTGTTCTTCCCGGGCATGCCCCACGACCACATCATGCGGGAGCTGCAGCTCATCGGCCGGGAGGTCATGCCCGCCTTCCGCTGACCGGGGCTCGAGAGATTGTCAACCCCGATAGGGGTTTAGCCGGGATGCGTCGACGCCCGCTCGCCTCTGTGACCCCCTTGCGGCCACGTTCAAAGAGGAAAGGTGTCTAAGTATGTGATATACTGGGCGTTGCTCGATCAACCCGAAGAGGGAGTACGGAGATCTCACAGACCGTCTACAAGGTCAACCGCTCCTACGCATGGAACTATGGTCACGCGCCCGTCCTGCCGCGCATCCGGCGGATGCCCCCGGGTGAAGGCGGCCATCTCTTCGGGTACCGGGTCAACTCTCCCGTCGGTGTCACCGCCGGTCCTCTGCTGAACTCCAAGTGGGTCGAGGGATACGCGCGTCTCGGCTTCGACGTCCTCACCTACTCGACGGTCCGCTCGCGCTTCCAGCACGCGCTCACGCTGCCGAACATCCGGCACGTCGAGACCCGCGAGCAGATCGCCGTCGCCCCACGGCGGCCGCACCTCAACGGCAGCCCTACCATCGCGGTCTCGACCGGAATGCCTTCGATGGACCCGGAGATCTGGCGCAAGGACATGCACCGCGCCAAGGAGCGGCTGGGGCCGAACCAGATTCTCATCGCGAGCGTCGTCGGCACCTCCGACCCCGGCGGCGACGTGGAAAGCCTCATCGCCGACTACACGCGCTGCGCCGTGTGGGCGGCCGAGGCCGGGGCCGACGTCATCGAGGTGCAGTTGGCGGTGCCGAACCTCTTCGGGGAGCCGGGACAGATGGTCTACGAGAGCATCCCGCTCTCGGCGCAGATCCTCTACCGGATCCGTACGACGCTTTCGATTCCGCTCGTCGCCAGGCTCGGCGTGTTCCGGACTCCGCGTCTCCTGCACGAGACCGCGACGAAGCTGGCGCCCTGGGTCAGCGGCTTTGCGCTCGTCCACAGCATCCCGCGGCGCGTCGTCGACGAGGAGGGCAACGCGGCGTTCGAGGGTCGGGAGTGGGCCGACGTCCTCGGGGCCTCCACCTACCCGGTGTGCTCGCGCCAGGTTGAGGAGATGGTCGCCTGGCGGAAGGCGGGCGCCTGGGACCACGCAATCCTGGCCATCGGCGGGATCACGACGGTCGAGCGCGCCCGCGACCTGCTGGCCGAAGGGGCCAGCGTGGCCCTCGTCGACACGGCCGCTCTGTTCGACCCGCTCTTCGGGGTCCGCTTCCGCCAGATGGTGCTCCCCGCCGCGGACCCGCTCGCTAGGGCTGGAGCCCCTCTCCCGAAGAAGGTCGCCGCCCGCTAGCGGCGCGCCCGCCTCCGGCGCATGCGCTGGCTCATTGTGCTCCCGTTCGACCGGCCGGGGCACATGGGCGTCGACTTCGCGGACGAACTGCGCGCCCTCGGTCACGAGGTGCGCACCTTCGCCTACCGCCGCGACAACGCCCTCTACAAGAACACGGGGAGCAAGGCCCTCTACCAGCGCTGGATCGGCCGGCGGCTCGAGCGGCTCGGGCTAGCGTGGCGGCCCGCGCTCACCCTGGTGATCAAGGGTGGGCCGTTCGGCGGGGAATTCATCACCCGCTTCCGCAAGCGCGTCGGCACGCGCGTCGTCAATGTCTTCCCCGACAACCCGCTCTGGATGATCCCGTTCGAGTGCATCGAGGCCTACGACGTGTTCTTCACCAAGGAGCGCTACGCACTCCGCAGCCTCCAACAGGCGGGCCTCCGGAACCTCCACTACCTGCCGATGTACTGCGTGCCCGCCCTCCACCATCCCGTGACGCTGACCGCGGCCGAACGCGAGCGGTACGCCGCACCGCTGTCGTTCGTGGGGAGCCGCTATCCCTACCGCGAGCGGTTCATGCGGGAGCTGCGCGACTACCCGCTCCATCTGTGGGGCGGCGGCTGGACGCGCGCGCGCGACCCCGAGGTCCGCGCCATGGTGGCGGGCGGCCCCGTGTGGGGCCGGGAGAAGCTCTGCGTATATGCGGGCTCCACGCTATCGCTGAACCAGCATCACCCGATGAACGACATCGTGGGCGTCAACACCCGCACGTTCGAGCTGGCCGCGGCCGGGGTCTGCCAGGTCGTCGACTTCAAGGAGGACCTCGCCACGCTGTTCAAGCCGGGCGAGGAGCTGGTGACGTACCGCGACCTCGCCGAGCTTCGGCGGCAGCTCGACCACTACCTGGCCCATCCCGAGGAGGCGGCGGCGCTCGGCGAGAACGCCCGCCGTCGGGTGCTGGCGGAGCACACGCTGTGCCACCGCATCGAGGAGATCGTGGCCGCGGTCGATGAGCGCGGCGGCCCGGCATGACCCCCACCACCTCCCTCGCCGACCACCTCGTCTGCATCGACTGCCGGACGACCTATCCGCTCGACTACCGGCTCGAATGCCCGGCGTGCCGGGGCCTTCTCGAGCTGCGTTACGACCTGGACGTCATGCGGCGCGAGGGCCCGGCCCTGCTTGCCGGCCGCGGTCTCTGGCGGTACGCCGCCGCGCTGCCCATCCCCGACCCCGCCCATCGCGTCACCCTCGGCGAGGGGGACACGCCGCTCCTCGACTGCCCGCGGCTCGCGGAGGCGCTCGGCGTGCGGCGCCTGCTCGTGAAGTTCGAGGGGAGCAACCCGACCGGCACCGTGAAGGACCGTTCCTCCGCGACCGCCGTCGCCGCGGCGCTCCAGTTCGGCTTCCGCGCCACCTCGGTGGTCAGCTCGGGCAACGCCGGCTCGTCGATCGCCGCCTACTCCGCGCGCGCCGGGCTGCGCTCGCTGATCTTCGCCTACGAGCGCGCGTCGGCGCCCAAGATGCTCCACATGGCCGCGACGACCTCCGACCTCGTGATCTATCGGGGCGTTTACGACGACCTCATCGGTCACTGGGACCGCCTGGCGGAGGAACGGCTCTTCTTCGACTGCGGCGCCTCGCGCAACGCCTACAAGCACGAGGGCAAGAAAACGCTGGCGTACGAGATCGCCGAGCAGACGGCCTTCGCGCCGCCCGACGTCGTCGTCGCCCCCGTGGCCGTCGGTGAGACCTTCATCGCGATCGCCCGCGGCTTCGACGAGATGTACGACGCCGGGTGGATCCCGCGCGGGCCCCTCATGGTGGCGGCGCAGGCAGCGCGCGCCAACGCCATCGTGCGTGCCCTACGGGATGGCGGGCCGCTGCGCCCGCTGACCATCGGCTACACCGTGGCCGAGGGGCTCGCCGCCGGCAACCCCGGGCGCAAGGGCGAGTGGGTGCTGCGCCTCCTGCGCGAGCGCAAGGGGCTTGCCGGCGACGCCGAGGACGACGAGATCCTCGAGGCCCAGCAGCGCCTGGCGCGGATCGAGGGCATCTGGGCCGGGCCCACGGGCGTGGCCGCGCTCGCCGTCCTCATCAAGCTGCTGGCCGGCCGGCAGATCGACCCCGCGCAGACGTTCTGCGTGATCGTGACGGAGACCGGCCTCAAGACCGAGGCCGTTCCGCCGAGCCGCGCGGCCACGGCGTTCAATTACGCGTCGCTCGCGCGCCTGGTTGAGGAGCGGCTCCCGCGCTGACCCTGCCCCGTGAGTTCTACCTCCGTCCCGCGCGCCTCGTCGCGCGCGACCTCCTCGGCTGCCTGCTCGTGACGCGACGGGGAGGAGCGGTGACCGCGGGGCGCATCGTCGAGACCGAGGCCTACCTTGGGCCGGAGGACGCCGCTTCCCACGCAGCGTTCCGGCCGGGCAGCCGGTCACTCTTCTACGGCGACGGCGGCGTGGCGTACGTGTACTTGATCTACGGCCTGCACGCTTGCCTCAACGCGATCGCCGAGCCGGCGGGACGCCCCGGGTGCGTGCTGATCCGCGCCGTGGAGCCGCTCGAGGGCGCGCGCGTGATGGCGCGCCGCCGTGGGGTGGCGCCGGGCCATCCAGGGCTCGCCCGTGGCCCCGGAAACCTCACGCGCGCCTTCGGCATCACCATCGCCGACAACGGCGTGGACCTCACGCGCGGCAGGCTCACGCTCGAGCCGGCGACCGAGCCCGGACGCTTCCGCGTGGCGCGAGGGCCGCGCGTCGGGATCACGCGCGCCCCCGATCGCCCGCTCCGCTTCTGGATCGCCGGCCACCCCGACGTCTCCTAGACTGGGGGGCCATGTCGGGGCCCCCATGTCAAACGATCCAGATGCAAGGCGGCGCCCGCCAGCCGCACGCGAGGCGTACTCCCTGTACGGTGAGCGTGCGGCCAAGGGCGCCAACGAAGCAGATGGGCCTTTGGAAGCAAGCCGGCGCGTCATTCCCGCCGCTTCAGGATCTCGGGGTCGAAGAGGTCGTCGGAGAGCCGGGCGTTGACCGCGACCGACCGCACCGCGACCAGGACGAGGAGCTTGCCGTCGACGAACACTTCCTGCCGGTAGGGGTAGAAGAACCGGCCGGCGAGAGAGCGGTGATCGGAGTACGTGATGTCGACGAGGGCGGCGCCCTGGGGCAGGCCCTCGCGCGTGATGACGCGAACGACGCCGTACTCGGGATCAAGCCACACCGCGGGGTGGTCCCGGTTCGCCGCCTTGGCGCCGATGATCGTGACGGTCCGCCCGCCCGCGCGAGTCTCGTCGGTCACGTCGTCGCGCACGCCGAGGGACCGCCACTCGGCGAGGAGGTCGGCGGCGCCGCGCGGGAAGGCGGTGAGGAGATGCACCCGCTCGCGGGCGGGATCCGGGGGAGGCGCCTCATACGTCTTGCCATCGGCCTGGCGGACCCACGTGCGGTCGCCGACTGTGAGGCGGACCTCGCGCCGCCCTTCGATCGTCTGCTCGATCCGCTGTCGCCGCGGGATCCTCAAGAAGAGCCGCTGCGAGCCCGTCGAGGCCGGATGACGGCCGTCGGGGTGGTAGAGCGTGAAGGTCTGCTCGACGGCGAGGTCGTCGATCGACGAGCCCGCGACACGCGCGACATACGCCTCGACGGCGCTTCGCGCGTCGGCGGCGACGCTCTCTCCGCCCGCGAGCAGGAGCGCGACCAGCAGCGCGCCGAGAGTCGGCAGCACGCATCTCTTATACCGGCGCCCCGTCACGGAAGTCAATGCGAGCGGCCACGTTTCGGAGGAAACACAGCGATGTTTCCGGCGACATTGTTGACACGCCGCGAAGGCGATAGGTAGTATCGAAGGAAAGCGTAGTCTGAAGGAGTGTCCGTGCCCACACGCGAAGCCCTGACCAGCGGCGTTCTCGATTTGATCCTCACCGCCGGGCCCGTCGCGAAGGCGATCCTCGTAATCCTAGCGCTGTTCTCGATCGTCAGCTGGGCGCTCATCGTCGAGAAATGGTGGCAGTTCCGGCGCGTCCGGCGTCAGACCCTGGCCTTCCTCAAGGTCCATCGAGAGGCGCGGACGCCGGCGGTCGCCCAGACCAGCGCGCGGAAGCTCCGCGACAGTCCTCTCGCCCAGCTCTACGTTGCGGCGTACAACGAAGCGGGCAGCGTGCGGGACGTCGTCGACCGGGTGCTGGACGACGGCGACGAGTTGTCTTCCGCGCGACTCGAGATCGTCCAGCGAGCGCTGCGCCGTACGTCCACGCTCGAGATCGCCCGGCTCGAGCGCTACCTGCCGTTCCTCGCGACGACGGCCAGCGCCACGCCCTTCATCGGGCTGTTCGGCACGGTGTTCGGGATCATCGCGGCCTTCCACGGCATCGGGCAACAAGGCTCGGCGAGCTTGGCCGTCGTGGCCCCAGGCATTTCGGAGGCGCTCATCGCCACCGCGGCGGGCCTGGGCGCGGCAATCCCCGCCGTCATCGGCTACAACTACTTCATCAACCGCGTGAAGCACTGGGCAACGGAGATGGAGGGATTCTCCCTCGACCTGCTGAACCTGATGGCCCGCACCGCCCCCAAGGTCGGACGCGTCGCCAAAGATGGCGTTTAAGCTCGACGCCGGCGACAACCCCCGGCGGATCGGCGGGACGCTCGCCGAGATCAACATCGTCCCGTTGGTCGACGTCGTGCTGGTCCTGTTGCTGATTTTCATGCTGACGGCGCCGATGATGTACCGCGGCATCGACGTCAATCTTCCCCGGGCGGCCGCCAAACCGACGGCCGTCGAGGAGCGAATGGTCCTGACCCTCACGAAGGACCAGGCGCTCTACCTCAACGACCGCCGCGTGACCCCCACCGGGCTCGAGGATTCCCTCCGCGACGCGTTCCGTAGCCGGACCGACAAGGTGCTCTACCTCAAGGCCGACGCGGGACTGTCGTACGGCGCCGTCATCGAGACGATGGATCGCGTGCGGCGCGCCGGTATCGAGCGCCTCGGGATGGTGACGGAGCCCGCGCGCGAGCGCTGAGA
>JBGPYK010000580.1:0-2268 GCA_041493245.1 Methylomirabilia bacterium
ACGTTCCGCCATAGAACGGCGCGCCCTCCGGGGTGAGGAACACGGTCATGGGCCAGCCGCCGTGGCCGGTCATCGACTGGACGGCCTGCATGTAAATCTGGTCGACGTCGGGACGCTCCTCGCGGTCGACCTTGACGCTGACGAAGTGCCGGTTCATGACCTCGGCGATCGCGTCGTTCTCGAACGATTCGCGCTCCATCACGTGACACCAGTGACACGCCGAGTAGCCGACGGAGAGCAGGATCGGCTTATCCTCGGCGCGCGCCTTTTCGAACGCCTCCTCCCCCCACGCGTACCAGTCCACGGGGTTGTGGGCGTGCTGAAGGAGATAGGGGCTCGTTTCCTGCGCGAGACGGTTGGTCACACAGATCTCCTGAGTTACCTAGGAGCCTGTCGGAGTATCGAGGAGCGCCACGGCTTTGCCGGGGCGATCCGAGCGTTGGGGGGTTTGGGGGGCCATGTCGGGGCCCCCCATGTCTCTAGGGAACGGCAGCGCCGAGACCCTCGCGCTGATGGCGCGGTCGCCGGCACGAACGCTGACGACCTCACCCGGCTCGGCGTGCTGTCGCTTGACGTACGCGAGGGCGATCGGGCGCTTGAGCCCGAAGGACCACGCGGTGCTCGTCACCCGGCCGACCTCGGTATCACCGGCGAAGACAGCCGCGCCGTGGGGCGCCAGCGCTTCCCCGTCGAGAGCCAGACCACGGAGGTGGCGGTTGACGTGGCCGCGGTCGCGAATCCGCACGACCACTTCCTGGCCGATATAACAGCCTTTCGTGTACGAGACCCAGGGCTCGATCGGAATCTCCGGGAGCAGCACGGAGTCGTCGACGTCGTGGCCGTAGTACGGCGTCCCCGCCTCGATGCGGAGCGACTCGTGGGCGCGCGAGCCGACCGGGCGCGCGCCCGCCGCGAGGGCGGCCTGCCAGACGGCGGGCCCGGCAGCGAGGCCACTCACGATCCAGACCTCGGCCTCGCCGGTCTCGCGACCTCCGCTGACGAGACGGACCTCGGCGTCACCGAGCCGCGCCGTCGCGTGGGCCCACGGCGCATCCGGCGGCCGCGCTCCCGTGAGGCGCTCCGCGAGCGACGGCGCCTGAGGCCCAGCGAGCATCAGCATCGACAGCTCGCCCGTCGCGTCCCTGAAGTAGGCCTTCTCGGAGAAGAGATAGCGGTCGAGGGCCTCGTTGGTCTTGGCCGCTCCCCCGCCCGGTGTGACCACGAGAATGCGATCCTCGAGGACCCAGACCAGCAGCAGAACCTCGACTTTTCCGTGCACGTCGAGGAAGGCCGCCTGGCATCCCTGCCCCGGCGCCAGCGACTTCACGTCGTTGCTGAGCATCGCGTGCAGGAAAGCGGCGCGGTCGCGCCCCGTCACTTCGAGCACGCCGAGGTTACCGTGGTCGATGAGACCGACGGCGTGGCGGACGGCGTCGTACTCGGCGGCCGGATCGCCGTAAGACTCCGGCAGCTCGATGCCGCACGGGGTGATGAAGGCCGCGCCGGCGGCGGCGTGGAGATCGTGGAGGGGGAAGCGGTTGGGCATGGCGCCATTGTAAACCCGGCAGAGGCTCGGACGGGGTGCACTACCCTCGCTGGGCGAACCGCCGGCTGCGACGTGCGCCTTTCGTCTTGCCTCGCGAACGCGCAAGCCATTCCTCGAGAACAGTTCTCGCCAACGTCGTATGTCCTACGCCACGCGCAGCCGCAAGAGATCGGAGGAGCTGAAGGTCCTGCTTATAGAGACGCAGCGCGATCTGTTCTGTGCGTGATGGTCGCATCTCGACCCGCAGGCGGTCGATGGCCCATCGTCCGCTACCCGCCGTGATCGAGCCGTCCGGAGGCGCCCCGCAGTGCGCGCCACGGGCGGCGAAAGGGGGCGCGAACGCGTGCTAGACTGCGCGCCGTGCGGAAGCTCGATCGCCGGACGGTCAGGAAGTTCCAGACGCGGTTGCTCGAGTGGTACGCGACGCACGCCCGCGATCTCCCCTGGCGGCGGACCCGCGATCCCTACCGCGTACTCGTGTCCGAGGTCATGCTCCAGCAGACGCAGGTCGACCGCGTGATCCCGAAGTACCGCCAGTTCCTGCGGCGCTACCCGACGCTCGAACGCCTGGCGCAAGCCGACCCCGGCACCGTACGCCGCCTCTGGTATCCGCTCGGCTACAACGCGCGGCCGTTCCGCCTGCACCAGATCGCGCGCGAGACGGTCGCGAGCTACGGCGGCCGGCTGCCCGACCGCGCCGAGGACCTGCGCCGGCTGCCCGG
>JBGPYK010000300.1:0-4184 GCA_041493245.1 Methylomirabilia bacterium
ACCCTGCAGCTCGCGGCGGCGGGGACGACCTTCACGCTGGACGCGCGGCCCTCCGACGCCATCGCGCTCGCCATCCGGGCCAAGGTCCCGGTGCTCGTCGAGGACCGCGTCTTCGACAAATCCGAGCACCCTAGCGCGCCCGGTCCGAGGATCTGACCGTGGCGCCCGACACTAACGATCTGCAGTGGGCGCTCCAGCGGCGGCTGGAGGACGTCTTCGCCAAGCTGGGCGAGAAGTACGGCGACCTGACGGGGCGCGTCGAGACGAAGATCCGCTCGTCCGTGACCTTTGACGAGGTCGGCGGTCTCGGGCCAGCCAAGAAGGTCCTGCGCGGCTTCGCCTCCGCTCTCACGAATCCCCAGCTCTACGCCGAGTGGGGGATCACGCCGCCGCGCGGCGTGCTGCTCTACGGTCCACCGGGCACAGGTAAAGCGACGCTGGCGCGCGCCTTGGCCGGCGCGTCCCAGGCGATCTTCTACCACCTGAAGCTCGGCAACCTCACGTCGAAGTTCGGCGCCAACACGGGCGAGCTGCTCCAGGAGATCCTCCGCATCGCGATCGCTGAGGGGCCGGCCGTCCTGCTCTTCGACGAGCTCGACGCGCTGTCCCTCGATCACCTGCTGCCGCCGCCGCAGGCCCGGGAGGCGAGCGCCCGTCTCGTCGCCGCGCTGTGCGAGAAGCTCGACGGCGTTGATCCCTCCGCGCGCATGCTCGTCGTCGGTAGCACCAGCCGCACCGACGTGCTCGATCCCGCGCTGGTCGCGCCGGGCCACCTGGACCATCTCATCGAGGTGTCGCTCCCGGACACCGCCGGCCAGGAGGAGATCCTCGGGCTGATCCGCGCGCGGACGGAGCGGAACGCCGGCCACCCCCTCTTCGAGCCCATCGACTCCCGCAAGATCCTGCCCTTGATGGGCGGGATGAGCGGGGCCGATATCTCCGTGATCCTGCGACGCGCCCTCGGCTCGAAGGTCCACGCCGCGGCCGAGGGCGCTACGCCCTCGCGCGTCACCACCGCGGATCTCATCGTCGCGATCGACGACTACAAGCGCGTCAGGGGCGTCGTCGAGAAGATCCGCTACGGTCAGTACTTGTAGATGTTCGACGCCCTCGAATTCGCCGACGTGGAGGGCGTGATCCAGCGCGTCCGCCTGGAGCTGTACCGAGAGAACATCGGCGGCGCCCTGGCCCTGATGGAGGAGGCGGCGACCGCCCATCCCGATCCGCGCTACACCGAGGAGGCCGACGGCATCCGGCGCCGGCTCACTCATCTCGCGAGCCGTGACGCGTACGTGGAGGCGCAGGAGCGCCAGTACCAGGGCCTGCGCGGCCGACTCTCGCTCAGATATCTCGAAAAACAGTTCCGGATGCTCATCGGACGGAAGACGCGGAAGCTCGTCGAGCGGCGCGCCCGCCACCCCGAGTTCCAGCTCCTCGAGCGCGAGATCGTGGCCGCGCGCCCGGCGCGGGTGCTCGACGGGGGCGCGGGCGAGGGCGGGGTTGCGCTCGCGGTGGCCGCGCGCCATCCGGAGATCCGGGTGGAGGCGGTGGAAGCGTCGGCGACGAACGTGGGCATCGCGCAGCGGCTCAACCGCTACCGGAACGTTGCCTTCCGCCACGGCTTGCTCGAGGAGGTCCACCTCCTCTTCGCGCCCGCGTCCTTCGACCTCGTGTATTCGTTCGCGGTGCTCGAGCACGTGCGGGACGTGGAGGCGACGCTCGCCTCGGTCTTCGCCGTCCTGCGTCCGGGGGGCCGCTTCTGCTTCGTCGTCCCCATGGTCGACTTTGCCGCGAACGGCACGCTGCCGCCCTACACGCCGCTCCACGGCTACTGCGATCACGTGCGCGCCTTCACCGAACGCGAGCTGCGCCAGCGCTTTGGACCCTTCGAGGGATTCGTGCTCGAGAAGGTCCACGGGGGGGAGAAGCCGGAGAAGGTCCCGCCGTTCCTCATCCCCCTCGAGCTGGGCTCGTTCTTCGTCGCCGTCACGACCGCGGGCCGTCCATGATCGCCCGGACGCCGGTCCGCGTCCGCTACAAGGACACGGACTGCATGAAGGTCGTCTACTACGGGAACTACCTGACCTACTTCGAGGTCGGGCGCGTGGAGTTCCTCCGCCAGCAGGGGCAGCCGATATCGGAGGTCGACCGGCGCATCCACATGCCCGTGGTCGAGGCAAAGATCCGCTACGTCAAGGCCGCGCACCTCGACGACCTGCTTGAGGTCCGCTGCTGGATCAGCGAGCGCAAGCGCGCGAGCTTCACCTTCGCCTACGAGATCGTGAACGAGGCGGGCGACGCCATCGCCACGGGCTCCACGCTCCACGCCTGCCTCGACCCCGCCAACGGGAAGATGATCGGGGTGCCGGCCTGGCTCCAGGCGATCATGCCCGTCGTCTCCACCGGATCCGCACTCTCGACACCCTCGTCGCGCGGTGTATAATCCAACAGTTTTGAGCCTCGAATGATCGACGTCCAGAACCTGACCAAGCACTACGGCCCCGTCACGGCCATCCGCGACGTGTCGTTCAGCGTCGCACCGGGGGAGATCGTGGGTTTCCTGGGCCCCAACGGCGCTGGTAAATCGACGACCATGCGGATCCTCTCGTGCTTCATGCCGGCCTCGAGCGGCCGGGCCACAGTCGCGGGCTTCGACGTCTTCCGGGACTCGATGGCGGTGCGCCACCGGATCGGCTACGTGCCCGAGAACGTCCCGCTCTATTCCGAGATGCGGGTGGCCACCTACCTCGACTTCGTGGCCGAGGTGAAGGGGGTGGGGCGCTCACAGCGCAAGGCCCGTGTGGCCGAGACCATGGAGCGCTGCCTCATCAGCGACATGCAGCACCGCGTGATCGGTACGCTCTCCAAGGGCTATCGCCAGCGCGTGGGGCTGGCCCAGGCGATCGTCAGCGACCCCGCCGTCCTCATCCTCGACGAGCCGACCATCGGCCTCGACCCCAAGCAGATCACCGAGATCCGCGCGCTCATCAAGGCGCTGGCCGGCGATCACACCGTCATCCTCTCCACGCACATCCTGCCCGAGGTCTCGATGGTGTGCAGCAGCGTGATCATCATCAACCGCGGCTCCATCGTCGCCCAGGGCCCTGTCGACCGCCTGGTGGAGGACTTCTTCCCCACCGCCCGCGTCCACGTCCAGGTCGCGGGGCCGCCGCCGGCGGTGCGTGACGGTCTCGCCGGGATCCCGGGCGTGGTCGCGGTGCACGAGGATGCGTCCCCCGACGGGCTGGGGGGCTACGTGGTGGAATCGCCGCGCGGCCGCGACGTGCGCGGCGAGATCTTCCAGCTCGCGGCCCAGCAGCGCTGGGAGCTGCGCGAGCTGCGGCGGGTGGGCATGACGCTGGAGGAGGTCTTCATCCGGATCGTGGCCGGCGAGGAGACGGCCGCGGAAACGGCGCCCGCGGCCGCCGGGGCGGAGGTGCAGGCATGAGAATCTGGCCCATCGTCAAGAAGGAGATGCGGCTCTACTTCACCTCCCCCGTGGCGTGGGTGATCATCACGATCTTTCTGGTCATTGCCGGCTACTTCTTCTACAACATCTTCGCCTTCTACACGCTGGCCTCGATGCAGTCGGCCATGAACCCGCAGATGGCTCGCGACCTCAACGTCACGGACTCGGTGCTGCGCCCGCTCTTCTCGAACGTGAGCGTCATCCTGCTGCTCCTCATGCCCCTCATCACCATGCGGCTCTTCGCCGAGGAGCGCCGCTCGGGGACGATCGAGCTGCTGCTCACGTACCCCGTCCGCGACGGCGCTGTCCTGGTCGGCAAGTACCTGGCCGCGCTCGCCGTCTACGTCATCATGCTGGCGCTCACGCTGCTGTACCCGGCCATCGTCTTCTATTTCGTGCGCCTCGAGTGGGGGCCGCTCCTCACCGGGTACCTCGGCCTGCTCCTGATGGGCGCGACCTTCCTCGCCGTCGGGATCTTCGCCTCGTCGCTGACCGAGAACCAGATCGTCGCCTCCATCACCACCTTCGGCGTGCTCCTGATCCTGTGGGTGATCGGCTGGAGCGCCGAATACGTGGGCGGGCCCTGGGGCCGCGTGCTCTCGCACCTCTCGCTGCTCGACCACTTCGACACCTTCGCGCGCGGGGTGCTCGACACCAAGGACGTCATCTACTACGTGGACGTCACCATCGTGGCGCTGTTCCTCACGCTGCGGTC
>JBGPYK010000339.1:0-3875 GCA_041493245.1 Methylomirabilia bacterium
ACGCCCGATGAAGTCGCCGCCTGCATCCTGTTTCTCGCCTCTGACGACGCCTCGTACGTGACCGGCACGCTGCTGTTCGTCGACGGCGGCTACACCGCGATGTGAGCCCACTCGGAGGGGGGCTTCGCCCCCCTTCCGACGCTCCGCGGGCTGCGCCCGCTCCGCTGCCTCCCCCCAGCGCAGGGTTGCGCGGGCAAAGCCCGCGCTCGAACGCCGCTGACCCCGACAGACTCCTCTAGTTGTGGCCGAGAGGGACCGCCAACACCGCGGCGGGCCGCCGTCCGACCGTGTGCGTTTCCAGCGGGGTCAGCGCGCCGGTCTCACCGTCGACCCGGTACGAGGCGAGACGTCCGGACGCCGTCCCGGCGGCGAACAGGAACGTCCCCCTCGAATCGAGACCGAAGGCGCTGGGGACCGCCTCGGTCGGCGCGTGCCCGGCCGGCGTCAAGCGCCCGGGCGCCGGGTCGACCGCGAACCCGGCGATGCTGTTGTGGCCGCGGTTGCCGACATAGAAGAACCGTGCCGATGGCGTCAGATGGATGATTGTTCCTCCCCCCGCTCTGGGTTGCGAACGACCGGTTACGACCTACCCCCGCCACAGTGGCGCGAACTGCGTCGCGACGAGTTCGCCGTATCGGACCTCGCCTTCGAGGACACCCATCTCGCGGGGAATGACGCTCGTCAATGCGGCCGCTCTTCCCAACGCCGTTGGCGCCAATAATCGGAGCTGTGGTCGAAGTAGGGATCGGCCTGCGGTCCGATACGCATGTACTCGGGAACGGGCGGCGGCCGCGCGCAATCCGCCTGCTTGATAGCCATTCTCTCGCTCGAGGCGATCCGGCTGCGCGTGGATGCATCGAGACTGGCGGCGCGCTGGAAATCCGCCGAAGCTTCCTTCAGCTTGCATGATTCGAAATAGGCCCACCCGCGGCCGGCGTAGCTCTCGCCGGCCTTCGGATTGACCGCGATCGCCTGCGTGAACTCATAAATGGCCAGATCCTCGTACATCAACAATCCAGCAGCATGTCCGAGGTTGTGCAGCGCGATGTAGTTCCGCGGATCGAACTGCAGTGCGCGCTCGAGATCCTTGATGCCCGCTTCGATATTCTTGATAAGCGCTCTCTCCCCGTTCGCGCGCGGCCGCATGAGGCAATAGCCGCGCATGGAATAGGCGAACGCGTCCTTGGGTCTGTCGTGGATCGCCTGCGTGAGTTTCGCCATGTCGCACATGTCTTCTGCCTGCGCGGGCGGCGCGTGCAACGCGGTGATCAGAACGGCGCATGCAACCGCTACGAACAGGATGGGAAGCGCGGCATTGAGCTTATGCATGGGTTCGTCCTGCGATGAAGGCTTGCGACCGATTATTTGTCGAGCACCGCGTTGGCCGACACCGCGGTGCCATAGGATGGCGAATGGACGTTGGCCGAGCTCTGTTTGCGCTTCGAGTTGCCCGCCTGCACATCGAAGATGATTCCCTGGTCCGCGCACGCTCCCATCGGGATCGGGATCCAGTAGAACCCCTTCGCGCCGAAAGGCACGCGATTGCGCCCCTTTGGCTGCCAGAACACGTCCTCAGTCTTGCCGGTTCCGGAACACGATCCGCTGCGTGCTTGCGCGGTGACCGTGGTGCCCGTCGGCACGAGTTCGCCGGACTTCTTCTTAACCTGGCCGTAGATCCAGAAGAGCTTGATGCCGCCTTGCTTGGGCGTTCGCAGCGCGACCTCGGGCACGGCCAGGTGCACGCGCTTGAGTCGAGTCGATGGGCTGAACTCGTAGCGCGCGGCCCCGCCCCACACGCCGTTGACGTAGAAGTCGTAGCGATTGGCGGGATTGGCGCATTCGGGCGACATGTCGAGCTCGGCGTCGTACCAGAAGCCGTTGGCATCGTCCGGGCCGGCCAGATCGTGCACTTCGCCTTCGCCGCAGATCTTCCATTGCCGCGACGTGCTGAACACGATGATCTGCACCGTGGTGCCCGGGTCGGCGATGCGTCCGGCGATCCGCACTTGACCTGCAAAACGCGGCTTCGAATCCGCGGTGATGGGTGGCAGCGGCGACGACGGCGCCGGCGGTACCGCGCCTTTCTGCGCAAGGATCGGCGCCGAACACAAGGTCGCCGCCATGACTGCCAGCGCAACGCTCATGCGATGCCGAGCGCCGGACCGGGGACGCGTGCGCGCCGTCCAGGGAAAGGGGGCTTGTGTGAATGCGGTCCACATCGGTCCATCCACAATAGCAGAAGCCGACGCCCGGCGCAGGGCTACCGGCCGCTAGCTCAGGTTCGACCTAATCGCCATGCGATACGCCGTCGCGGCCGACTCGAACTGGCGAGACCCATGCCGTATTGCCGAGGTAGAACCAGCCATCGGATTGCGTGGCTCGGCCTGTGTCCAGGCGGTGGCATACCGCAGGAGCCCGTTCCAATCACGAGCGCTCAGAGCATAGGCGTTCCAAAAGGCCCTTCGGGGCGCCGGCCGAACCTGCCCACCTCTCTGCCTCCCCCTCGGAGAACCGGATGCCGGGGATCGTGGCACCTCCGGGGAGCAGCGGCTCATGAACCTCAAAGCTGGGCAGGCAGGAGGAGCAGAACCATCGAGAACCTTCCCCTCTTGCCGGGATTACTCGTGGCCCGGCGGGGCGGGTTCGGGGTGGGCGCGAGGTGGCCACCGGTGCGGACCCCCACGATCCGCCGGCAGTTCCTCTGCATCCTCGGCCCCTCGGGGTGCGGCAAGTCGACGCTGCTCAACATCGTGGCCGGCTTCATCCAGCCGACGTCCGGCAGCGTGCTCCTCGGCGTCCTCGGCTCGCTGATCAACGCCCTGCTCCTCGCCGCCGAGCGCCGCCTGCTCCACCGCAGTACGAGCTGATCTGCGCTTGGAACTGACGTATCGGTCTTGTCACACTGGCGGAGGCGCGACGACGCCACGATGCTCCGGCGTCAACGGAGCGCAGCGAATGCAACTGGGACGAGGTCAAGGACTGGGCGGAAACCGCCCGCTACGAGCCGGACATCGGCCGGCCGCGTCCTCGCGCAAACGGACCGGCCAGGTCCTCGTGCCGCGGCGCGGAGAGAGAGGTCATCGAGCATGGCACGACTGAACGGGAAGGTGGCCGCCGTGACCGGCGGAGCCTCGGGGATCGGCGAGGCCACGGTGCGACGGTTCGTGACGGAAGGGGCGAAGGTGGCTTTCGCCGACCGCGACGTCGAGCGGGGCAAGCGAGTCGCGGCGGAGATCGCGGTGAGCGGCGGCCAGGTCGTGTTCGTGGAAGCGCACATGGAACGCGAGGCCGCGGCCGCGGCCTTCGTCCGCCACGCCGCGCAGCGCTTCGGCCGGCTCGACATCCTCGTCAACAACGCCGGGGTCCGGCTGTATCACACGGTGGAAGAGGCCAGCTCCGAGAGCTGGGACGACATCCTCGGCGTGAATCTCAAGGGGTACGCGTTCTGCGCGAAAGCGGCGATTCCGCTCCTCCGGCAGGCCGCTCCCGGCAGCATCGTCAACGTCGCCTCGGTGCGGTCGGTGACCAGCATCGGCAAGACGACACAGTACGACACCACCAAGGCGGCGGTGGCCGGGCTGACACGCGGGATGGCGGCGGATCACGCCGCGGACGGCATCCGGGTGAACGCGGTCTGCCCCGGGCCGATCTACACGCCCTTTCACGAGAAGCGCAATCAAGCGGTCGGCCGGACGTTCGAGCAGTACCGGGATGACGCCGCCAAGGGCACGCTGCTCCAGCGTCACGGCACGCCCGATGAAGTCGCCGCCTGCATCCTGTTTCTCGCCTCTGACGACGCCTCGTACGTGACCGGCACGCTGCTGTTCGTCGACGGCGGCTACACCGCGATGTGACCGACGGGCTTCGGCCGCGAG
>JBGPYK010000603.1:0-2161 GCA_041493245.1 Methylomirabilia bacterium
GTACACGGTAGGGTGCCCGCGCGCCAGGTTGCCGGGGTAGACGCTCACGAGCTTGGTGCCGAGCCCCGGCTCGGGGCCGGCGCTGAAGGCGGCGGGCATCGCGAGCAGCACGCCCTCGGCGCCGACGGGCGTCGCCGTGCGCAGCGGCACGGCGCAGCCGCCTTCGGCGTAGCGGCGGAAGGCCCGGGCCATCGCCTCGATCACATCGAGCGGCGCTAACACACGCTCGAGGTCGGCGCGCGAGAGAACAAGCACGGTCAGGACGCGGACGCCGCCCCGCGGCGGATCATCCGCTGGACCTTGGCTTCCAGCACCAGCTCGTCGCGCTGGTTGAGGACCCGGTGCCGGTACGTCACGATCCCGCGGTCGGCCTTCTTGGTCTCCCGCTTGTCGACGATCTCGACCTCTACCCGGATCGTGTCGCCCTCGAGCACGGGCGCGACGATCTTCAGCTCCCCGCCGAGCCAGGCCATGCCGGTGCTGTGGATGAGGCCCGTCTGCATGATGAGCCCCTCGGAGAGCGCGAAGGTCAAGGCGCCCGGAGCGGCCCGGCGCTTGAACACCGACTCGCGGGCAACGAATTCCATGTCCATGAACAGCGGCTCGGTGAACCCACACAGGTTCACGAAGTTCACGATGTCCGTCTCCGACACCGTCCGCGCCAGCGTCCGGTACACCTCTCCGATCCGATGCCCCTCGAAGTTCACACCCTCTCCCAGCATGGTCTCTCCTCACTCGCCCAAGTAGGCACGGCGGACGTCGGCGTTGTTCGCCAGCTCGGCGGCGGTTCCGGCCAGCGCGATCACGCCGGTCTCCAGCACGTAGCCGCGCCCAGCGATGCCGAGCGCCATGGCCGCGTTCTGCTCCACGAGCAGGATTGTCGTGCCGCGCCGGTTGATGTCGACGATGGTCTCGAAGATCTGTTCAACGACCACGGGGGCGAGCCCCATGCTGGGCTCGTCTAGCAGCAGCACACGGGGACGGGCCATCATCGCTCGGCCGATCGCCAGCATCTGCTGCTCGCCGCCCGACAGCGTACCCGCCACCTGGGTGAGCCGCTCCTTCAGGCGTGGGAAGAGGGTGAAGACCCGCTCGAGGTCCTCGCGGATTCCGCCGTCAGCACGACTGTAGGCCCCCATCTCGAGGTTCTCGGCGACGGTGAGCCGGTTGAAGATCTTCCGGCCCTCGGGGACGTGGGCGACGCCCTTGTAGACGATCTCATGCGGCGGATGACCGGTGAGCGGCGCGCCCTCCATGGTCACGCGGCCATGGCGCGGCACGAGCAGCCCGGAGATCGTCTTCACCGTCGTGGTCTTTCCCGCCCCGTTCGGCCCGAGCAGCGCCACGATCTCCCCCTCTTCCACGGAAAGCGACACCCCCTTCAGCGCATGAATCTCCCCGTAATACACGTGCAGATCCTCGACGACTAACACGACGACGACGCGTCCCCGGAGCGAGGTAGGGCGGGGGCTTGTCCCCCGCCGGCATTTGCGAGGCCGGCTCCGCCCGCCGCCTGACGGGGCCGGCGGCGGGGGACAAGCCCCCGCCCTACAGCTCGAAAGATTCGGATCGCCGGAGTGCGACGCAGATGGCCTGTTTTCATCGCCCTGCTAGCTCACCACCGCGCGGCCCATCGCGCGGCCGCGCCCGAGGTAGGCTTCGATGACGCGGGCGTCGCGCTGGACCTCGGCCGGCCGGCCCTCGGCGATCTTCTCACCGTGGTCGAGCACCGTCACGCGGTCCGACACCTCCATGACGACGCGCATGTTGTGCTCGATGAGCAGGATGGCCAGCCCCAAGTCCGCCACGAGCGATCTCAAGAGACGCATGAGGGCGGCCGACTCGGCCTGCGCCATCCCCGCCGTCGGCTCGTCGAGCAACAGGAGGTTCGGCTCGGACCCGAGCGCCCGCGCGATCTCCAGCCGGCGCTGGTCGCCGTAGGGCAAATTGCGCGCGACCTCGTTGGCCTGGAGGCGCAGTCCGACTCGCTCCAGCAGCTCCTCGGCGCGGCGGCCGAGCCCGTGCTCGACCCGATGGAACCGCGGTCGCCGCGAGAGCACGTCCCACAGACCGAGGCGGATGCGCGCGTGCATGCCGACGAGCACGTTTTCGATCGCCGTCATGTTGGCGAAGAGGCGGATGTTCTGGAAGGTGCGGCAGA
>JBGPYK010000264.1:0-4511 GCA_041493245.1 Methylomirabilia bacterium
GTCACCGTTCGGCGCGCGCGGCGCTCGGCCCAGGCCGCCAACGAAGCAGATGGGCCTTTTTCAGCAGCCGGCTGGACGTCTCATGGGCGCTTGTCGCCGAGGCGATCGAAGAGCGTCTGCACTTTCGCGGAGGCGTCGGAGAGGTCGTCCTCGGGCAGCCCCTGGTCCACCGCGCTGCGCAGGAGGCTCCTGAGCTTATCGCTCTGAACCGACGCGGCGCCGGCGTCGCCCGCCTCGATGAGCCGCAGGATCTCCGCCGACTGCGCCTCGACGAGGGCGCCGAGAGCCCGCACCAGCATCGCCCGCGTCTCGTCACGCCGCTTCTTCGCGACGTCCGTGAACGACAGCGCCCGGAACAGCGGGCCAAGTGCGGCTTCGACAACGCCCACCTCTACGCGATTGGTGCCGAGCTGCATGTACGCCCGCCACCGGTGGCGCTCCAGGTCCTGACGCTGCCTGGTGGGCAGCGCGTCGGCGGCGATCCCCTCCATGACGCTCTCGGCGTGGGCCAGCGCGGCCACCGCCTCGTCTTCGCGCCCATCCTCCATGTGGTGGATCGCTTCCGCAGTGGCCTGCCCCACCTCGCCGCCCATGGTCTTGGCGAGGAGCGAGCGGAAGGGGCTCTGCCGCTCCGGCGGGCACTCGGGGTCGGCCATCACCTCATCGAGGACCCGCCGCGCCTGGATAAACTCATGCCGCCGCACGAGTGCCGTGACGATTTTCTCGTACGCCTGCCACAGCGCGTCGTGGGCGGAGGCGAGCGCCTCGCGGATGGCGGCGTCGCCCGGCGCGACGGCGAGCCCGCGCTCCAGCCATTCGATGGTCGAGCGCAGCGTGTCGACACGATCTGCCCGCGGCGGGCCGGCCTCGGTGGCACCGCTCAGCGCCTGGCGGCCGGCGGTCAGCGCCAGCGCCGCAAGGTGTCGTTCCCAGGTCGGACGTTCGGTGCCGGGCGCCAGCGCGATGGCTTCCTCGAACGCGAAGCGCGCACCCGCGAGATCCTCCAGCGCCTGCTTCGCCAGCCCCACGACGCCCCAGAGACGCGCCATTGCCTCGGCGGCCGCAGGGGTCAGCGCCGAGGCCGTGGTGGATGTTTGCGCCTCGAGCGCCTCCTCGCCGGCCGCGACGACCTCGGCGAACCGCTGCGCCTCGAAGAGCGTGAAGCAGCGCTCCACCGCGGTCACCTCGTGCTCGGGCCGGGCCAGCGGCGGTGTCTCCGCGGTCGCGGGCGGCGCGTCCTCGACGGCAAAGGAATCATGCGGTGACGGGGGCTCCTCGGCGACACTCGTGGCGATCGTGACGCTCTCGTCCGCGTCCGTCGGCGCGCGGCCGGTCGCCGCGTCCACGGGAGCGGTCGCCGTCGAGGCTGGCCCACTCGGCGCCGCGCTCCGAGCCCGCGCCCGACGCCACGGGTCGCGCGACCGCGCGCTTCCGCGGATCGGGTACCGGGGCCGCGTGGGCCAGACCAGCTCCAGCGCGCCCAGAACGACGAGCCCGCAGGCGATGAGAACGCCGATGAAGATCAGCCCCGCTTCGTTCAGCATCGCGATACACCAACAGCAGTCACGTCGACCGGGCGGCGCTCGACCACGGAGCGGTACGCGGCCAGGACGATCGCGAGATCGGCCCGGCCGGTGGCGCCGTCCATCTCACGCGCCGTCCCCTCCACCATCGCGTTGCGGAACGACGTGAGCATCGCCTCGTACCCGCGCATGTCCCGACGGAAGAACCACAGACGCGCGCCCCCCTCGCCGCGGAGGGCGACGAAGCGGCCGCGGTTGTCGGCGAAGCAGCTCCCCCGTGTCCCCGTCAGCGTCGACCACTGCAGGTGTGGGAGCCCGGGTGAGCCGAGCGAGTTCGACAGGAGCCCGAGCACGCCACCTTCCAACTCGGCGAGCATGCTGATCGCGTCCTCGCCCTCCATCGCCGTCACCGTTTGCGGCGGCCGGAGGGCCATCACCCGCCGGACCTCCCCGCCCCACCAGCGCAGATTGTGAACGTAGTGAATTCCGCCGTCGATCAGGGCGCCACCGCCCATGGCCTGAGCGTCCATCCGCCACCCGTTTCGCCAGCCGAAGCCGCGGGCGACCATGTGCAGCTCGCGGAGCCCGCCGAGGCGGCCGGCGTCCACGACGCCCTTGACCCGACGGAAAGCCGGCATGAAGTGGAACTGCTCGGCGACCATGAGGACACAGCCCGCCGCCGCGGCGGCGGCGATGATGTCGTCGGCCTCGTCAAGCGTCCGGGCCAGCGGCTTCTCGAGGAGCACGTGCTTGCCGGCCGCGAACGCCGCGCGCGCGTCGGCGAGGTGGCGACCGTGCGGCGTGCAGATGATCGCGCCCGCCGCCCGGCGGTCCGCCAGGGCCTCGGCGTAGCTCCCATAGCCGGCGACGCCGCCGAACGTCTTCGCGTAGCGCCGGGCGCGCCCGGCGTCCCGGCTGGCGAAGACGAGGGGGATGCGGAGCCTGCGGGCGGCGGCGGCGTGGCGTTG
Organism: Methylomirabilia bacterium; assembly: GCA_041493245.1. GTDB lineage: Bacteria > Methylomirabilota > Methylomirabilia > Rokubacteriales > CSP1-6 > DATHGT01. Next base: position 2,492 of record JBGPYK010000264.1, read on the forward strand.
AGCGATCCAGCCGCAGCCGACGATGACCACGCCGTTGTCCATCGGCCCGATGCTAGCACGCGCCCAGCGCGCGGAAGGGCTTTGACGCGCGGCGCTGACTGGGTATCATCGACGCGAATCCACCAAGGAGGGGCCATGCGTCGGGTCGCGGTGATCGGAGTGGGAGTCACGAAGTTCGGCAAGCACGATCGGACGTCCGCCGAGCTCTTCGCCGAGGCCGCCCGCGAGGCCCTCGCCGACGCGGAGATCGGCCCCGGCGCCGTCCAGGCCCTCTACTACGGCAACGTGGTGGGCGGCGAGACCGAGCGGCAGCTCCACACGGGTCCGCAGGCGGCCTCGGTCCTCGGCATCCCCACCGTCCCCACCACCCGTTTCGAGACCGCGTGCGCCAGCTCGCACGCCGCCTTCCGTCACGCCGTGATGGAGATCGCCGCCGGCGTCTCCGACGTCGTGCTCGTGGGCGGAGCCGAGCGCGTGCTCAACGTGCCGACGGCGGATTCGACCGAGTACTTCGCCTACGCTTCCGACGCCACGTGGGAGCAGTCGGTCGGTCTGACGTTCCCCGGCGTGTTCGCCCTCATCGCCCGCGCCCACATGACGAAGTACGGCACCACGGAGGCACAGATGGCGGCGGTGGCCGTCAAGAACCACCGCCACGGCGTCCTGAACCCCAAGGCGCAGTTCCAGAAAGAGATCACGATCGAGCAGGTGCTCAAGAGCGCGTACGTCGCCGATCCGTTGAAGCTCTACGACTGCTGCCCCTTCACCGACGGCGGCGCGGCCGTCGTCATCGCCTCGGAGGAGGTCGCGCGCCGGCGGCCGCGCGCCGTGTGGGTCCTCGGCTCGGCGGCGGCATCGGACTCGATGCTCATGCAGGACAAACAGGACCTCGCTCGCGTGCCGGCGACGGAGCGCGCCGCGGCCGCCGCGTACCGGCAGGCCGGTCTCGGGCCCGCCGACGTCGACGTCGTGGAGCTGCACGACTGCTTCACGATCGCCGAGATCGTCGCGACGGAGGGCCTCGGCTTCTTCGAGCCGGGCACGGGGGGACTGGCGGCCGAGAAGGGATGGACGAGTCTCGGCGGCAAGCTCCCGGTCAACCCCTCGGGGGGTCTGAAGGCGAAGGGCCATCCCATCGGCGCCACGGGCGCCGCGCAGATCGCCGAGATCGCTACCCAGCTCCGCGGCGAGGCGGGCCCGCGTCAGGTCGACGGCGCCCGCATCGGCCTCGCCCACACGCTCGGCGGCAACACCGCCACCGTCCTCGTGAGCCTCTTCGGCCGTGAGTGATGTGGTGGTGACTCTAAAGAATTTTTTCGAGCGGGCGCGCGAGGGAACGCTGACGGCTATTCGTTGCGGTCACTGCGGTGAGCTGGCGATCCCGCCCAAGGAGTTCTGCCCCGCGTGCCAGCAGCGCGCGTGGGAGGCGGTACCGCTGGCGGGCGACGGCACGATCGCCAGCTACACCGTCATCCGCGTAGCGCCCACGCACCGCGTTGCCGAGGTGCCCTACGCCGTCGCGGTGGTCAAGCTCCGCGAGGGCGTGTCCCTCATCGGGCGCGTCGTCGATATCCCGCTCGCGACGCTCGAGGTCGGCCTACCGGTCCGCTTCCGGCCGCTCATCGCGAACAACGAGACGTCAGTCGGCTTCGGCCCCGGTTAGGGAGATGGGGGGCCTAGCCACGGGCCCCCCAAGCCCCCCAACGCTCGTCGCGCCCCGGCAAAGCCGGGGCACTCCTCGATATTCCGACAGGCTCCTAGACCGCGGGCAGCGTCACCCCGCGTCACTGGCCCTGACTCGAACCATGGCCACGCCCAGCGATCGGACGTCGAGATGCGGGCGTACTCGCCGATCGCCGTGCCGACGCTCAGGAGCGCGCGCATCGCCACTCTGCCGGCGACGGTCTGCGGACCTCCGCTCCAGGATGACCTGAACATCGTCGCGGCCTCGGAACGTCTCGCACAGATACTTGTACAATCTCTGCTCGCCAATGACGATGAAGGCATCCCGCGGCATCAC
>JBGPYK010000322.1:0-4001 GCA_041493245.1 Methylomirabilia bacterium
AGCTAGCCCCGGCTGGCGTCCTCGGTCCCTGCGGCCTGTGCCCCCTCGAGCCAGAACGTCATGCCCATGCCGGAGAACATCGCTCGCGCCGTCCCGAGGTGATCCATCGCGGCCTCGCGCTCAGCGGCGGCCGCGAGGACGCGCCCGAAGCTCACGTGGCAATGAGCGACGAGGGGCCGCATCTCGAGCTCTTCGGCCAGCGCCATCGCACCGCGGTACGCCTCGCTCGCATCGGCGCGAGCCCCGTGGTGTGCCGCGATATCCCCGGAGAGCCGAAGCGCCCACGCCTCGTACCCACGCTCGCCGCGCGCCCGTGCGATCTTCAGGGCCTGATTCGCGGCTCGCTCGGCCGCCTCCAGCTGGCCGGCCCGGAGGTTCGCCTCGCCGAGATGCACGATGCCGAGCGAATGGTAGAGGCCGGCGCCGGTGGCCTCCGTCGCCGAGAGCGTCTGCTCGAGCAGCGCCCGCGCCTCCTCGGTCCGCCCGGAACAGAGGTACGCGTAGCCGAGGAACGAGCTCAGCAGCGACGAAAAGACCGTGATGTTGTAGTCACGGGCCAGCGAGAGGCCGCGGGTGACGACGGCAATCGCCTCCGCGAAGTCGCCCTTGATGCAGTAGAGACGCGCGAGCCCGCGGCACGCGACGATGAGACTGTAGGGATGATCGACGGCCTCCGCGACCCGAATGCCCTCGCGGCCGTGCGCGATGCCTTCCTCGAATTCCCCGAGCTCGGCGAGCGCCCACGCGAGCCACGACCGCGCGCTGGCCCCGGGAAAGCCGGTGAGACCGTAGCGCTCGCGGTTCCGGTCCCCCTGGAGCGACTGGACCGCCTCGCGGAGATAGATCACGGCGCGTCGAAAGTCGCCTGACGCCTGGCAGGCAGCACCGAACGAGTAGTTCGCCGCCACGCTCAGCGCGAAGTCGCCGACCCGTTCCGCCAGCGCGTGCGCCCGCTCGCCGAACGCCCGGGCCTCTTGCGTCCGGCCCGTGAGCCAGAAGTTGGCGCTGAGGTACGCCGACGCCCAGCCGAGGCGCTTGTCGTCCGATTGTTTCGTCGCCAGCGCCTCGGCCTCGCGCAGATACTCGGTCCCTCGGTCCAGCTCGCCGAGGGGGAGCAGCGACCGCCGCACGTCGAAGCGCAGGTCGATGGCCTGCTCCAACGTCTCCCGCGTCTCCGGAAGATTCCCCAGCGCCCCCAGCGCGCGCTGGAAGTACTGCGACGCCTCCCGGTCCGCCGATCGCGCCGTCGCCCGGGCGCCCGCCTGGCGCAGATACTCGGCGGCCTTCGCCCAGACCTCGCCCGTGAACGCGTGCTCGGCGAGCCGCTCGACGTGCTCGCTCAGCCGATCGCGGTAGAGCGTCTCCATCGCCTCGACGAGGCGTGCGTGCGATGTGCGGCGCCGATCGGTCACGAGGCTCCCGTAGGCGACCTCGTGGGTGAGCGCGTGCCGGAACGTGTACTCCAGCTCCGGGAACAGACGCGACTCGTACAGGAACTCGGCGGCCTGAAGCTCGGTCAGCCCTTGCCGCAGTCGATCCTCCGCCTCGCCGGCGATCGCCTGCAGGAGGGGGAAGGGCACGTCCTTGCCGACGACCGAGGCCGACTGGAGCAGACGCTTGTTCGGCGGGGAGAGCCGGTCGATGCGCGACGCCAGGATGGCGTGCGCGCTCTGGGGGATCTGGATGGCGCCGAGCGCGCGCGCGAGGCGGTAGGTGCCGCGCTCGCCGACCAGGATGCCGGTCTCCACCATGGTGCGAACGCTCTCCTCGAGGAAGAACGGGTTGCCCTCGGTGCGTTCGACGAGCAGCGGTTTGACGACGGCGACGCTGGGGTCGTGGCCGATGAGCGCTTCGAGCAACTGCTCGCAGCTCTGCGGCGGCAGCGGCTCGATCCGGAGCTGACGATAGTAGCTCTTTCCGCTCCATCCGTGTTGGTACTCGGGCCGGTAGTTGACCAGGAGGAGCAGGCGCGCCGTCGGCAGGCTCTCCACGAGGTTCTCGAGCAGGGCCTGGGTCTCGGCATCGATCCAGTGCAGGTCCTCGAACATCACGATCAGTGGCTGCACCTGGCTCTCGCGCAGGAGCAGTCGCTTGACCCCGTCGAGCGTGCGCTGACGGCGCTGCGGCGGATCCAGGCGATGCCAGTCGGGGTCGCTCACCGGCGCGTCGAGCAGCCAGAGGAACGCGGGCAGGAAGGGCTCGAGCGCACGATCGAGGGACAAGAGCTTCCCGGTCACTTTCTCTAGAATTTTGCGCGCGTCGTCGCCCGCCTCGAGCTGGAAGTACTGCTTGAGGAGCTCGATGACCGGCAGATACGAGGTGGCCTTGCCGTACGAGACCGAGCCGCTCTCGATGATCAGCCAGCCGTGGGTGCGATGAGAGTGGGTGAACTCCCAGTAGAGACGCGACTTGCCCACCCCGGGCTCGCCGACGACCGCGACGACCTGGCCGTGGCCCGCGTGCGCACGATCGAGCGCCCGGCGCAGCTCGTCGAGCTCGCTGTCACGCCCGACGAAGCGAGTCAGACCGCGCGCCGCGGCCGCCTGCAGCCGGGAGCGCACCATGCTCGCGCCCGTGATCTCGTACACCTCGATCGGTTCGTCGAGTCCCTTGACGGACCGCGGGCCGAGCGGGCGGGTGACGACGTAGCCCTCGGCGAGATTCAGCGTCTCGCCGCTCGCGAGAATCGTGCCCGGGATCGCCATCTGCTCCATGCGCGCCGCGAGATGCGTCGTCTGGCCCACGGCGGTGTAGTCCATGTGCAGATCACTGCCGATGGAGCGGACGACGACCTCACCCGAGTTCAGACCGACGCGGATCTGGATGGGAACGCCCTCGCTCCGATGGATCTCCTCCGCATACCGCTTGACCGATTCCTGCATGCGGAGGGCGGCGTAGCAGGCGCGGACGGCGTGATCCTCGTGGGCCAGCGGCGCGCCGAAGAGCGCCATAATCCCGTCGCCCATCACCTGGTTCACGGTGCCCTCGAACCGGTGCACCGCGTCCATCATCCGTTCCAGGACCGGATCGAGCAACGTGCGCGCCTCGTCCGGGTCGCGGTCGGCCAACAGCTCCATGGAACCCTTGAGGTCGGCGAAGAGAACCGTCACTTGCTTGCGCTCGCCTTCGAGCGCCTCTCTCGACGTGAGGATCTTCTCCGCCAGGCGCCGCGGCGTATAGGCCTCAGGGGACTCGAAGAGCCGCTTCGGTGGGTTGGCGCTTCGGACCTCTTGTCCGCAGCCTCCGCAGAAGTCGTCACCGGGGTCGTTGGTGAAGCCGCACGAGGGGCACACGGGCGCGAGCCGCGTGCCGCAGCGCGCGCAGAACCGCCGGTCGTCTCGGTTCTCGGCGCGACAGGCGCTACACTGCATGACGATCCCTCCAGCCAGCCGCAGTCCGGCGAATCGGGCCAGTGTAGTGATACCGGCGATAGCCGTCAAGACGCGGCTGTCAGACGCGGCTGTCAGCTATCGGTGAACCTTGACGCGGCGCGGCGCAGCGACCCGGTTGACATCACGCGACCGGCGCTGCTAGCGTGAGCGGTCCATCGGGGGTCGTCCTGCCGTCGGACACGGGAGGAACCATGCTGCGCAAGCTTTTGATTTATCCCCCACTCGCGTTCGGCCGCCTCGGAAATTCCGACACGCCGCTCGACTGTTTCTACTGGGGACCGAACGACGACACACCGCGCGGCACCGGTAAGACGACGATCCTGCCCGGCGAGACACTCGAGATCGCTGCCGACGGTACGGTCTCGTCGTACGTCCCCGAGACGGTGGCGTTCAAAGACGCGCAGGGATATCGACCGGTGTGTCCGTTCTTCGAGCTTCACGGGGAGTGGGACGAGGCGGGCCGGGCCACGGGTGGCCCGGTGACGCCGGCGGTGCTCGAGCGTTTCGGACTGACGCCGTCCCGGCTGCGCTGGCGGGTCGAGGTGGCGAATCTCAAGCCGTACTTCATGACGCGCGACTGGCAGACGCGCATCCACGCGACCGTCGAGC
>JBGPYK010000605.1:0-2131 GCA_041493245.1 Methylomirabilia bacterium
CGAGGCACGAGGGAGCCAGCGACGCGAGGCGTACTCCCTGTACGTTGAGCGTCGATGGCGACCGAGTAACGAAGTATGGCGAAGCAAATTGGCCCAGCACCCGCGCCGCCGCTGGTTTGACGCTCCGTCACCTACCTCTATATGATGCGGGCGCCATGACCCTCACCATCGTGGCCGACGATCTGACCGGTGCCTGCGACACGGGCACGCTGTTCGCCGGCGATGCGCCCGTGCCCGTCAGCGTCTGGCCCGCGGCGCCTCCGGCCGCCGCGGTGCGCGTGCTCGACACGGAATCGCGGGCGGCCACGGGCGCCGAGGCGGCCGCGCGAGTGGCCGGCGCCCCGGCGCTGGCGCCGGCCGCGCGCTACTTCAAGAAGATTGACTCGACGCTCCGCGGTCACATCGGGCTCGAGATCGACGCCCTCATGCGGGCCACGGCGAGCGGCAGCGCACTGGTGTGCCCCGCGTTCCCCGCTCAGGGCCGCGTCGTCGTGGAGCGCGTGCTCCTGATCGACGGAACGCCCGTCGCGGAGACCCCACTAGCGGAGGATCCGGCGTTCTCCGTAGCCGCCTCCTCGAGCGTCGTCGACGTGCTTCGTTCCCACATCGGGCGACCACTCGCGTGGATTCCCCTCGACCAGGTCCGCGCCGGTGTCGAGCGTCTGGCCGCGCGCCTCGGGCGGCTCTCGGGCACGGTCACCGTGGCCGACGCCGAGAACGACGGCGACCTCGACGCGCTCGTCGATGCGGCGCTCGCCTCGAATCCGGAGCCGCTGCTCGTGGGCGCCGCCGGGCTCGCCCGCGCGCTCGCCGCCCGACTGGGCCTCCTCGCCGACAAGGTCGGGCTGCCCGCCGGCGGCCGGTGGCTCGTCGTGGCGGGCAGCCGCCATCCGGCGTCGCGGGCGCAGGCGCGGGCCGCGCGCGACGCGGGGCTGCGGGTCGTCGCCGCACCCGAGGGGGAGACGTCGGATCGGCGTGGCGTCGCCCGCGGTCTCGCCGCCGAGGCGCGCGACCTGCTCGCGCGCGAGGCCTTCGACGGCGTCGCCGTGACCGGCGGCGAGACGGCGCTCGCCCTCTGCGAGGCGCTGGGCGCCGACGGCATCGACTTGCTCGGAGCGCCGCAGCCGGGACTGGCGTTGGGCCATCTCCGGGGTTCGGCGCATCCCGGACTGCTGATCCTGACCAAGGCCGGGGGCTTCGGGGAGCCCGACCTCTTCGTCTCGCTCTTCACGCGCGCCTTCACAGACAGGCGCGCGCCGTGAATCGCCCGGTGCTCGGCGTGACGATGGGGGACCCCGCGGGGGTCGGTCCGGAGATCATCGTCAAGGCGTGCGCGGAAGAGGCGGTGCTGCGGCAGAGCCGGCCCGTCGTCATCGGGTCCGCCTCGGTCATGCGCGAGGCCCTCAGCCTCGTCGGCTCGCCGCTCGCCCTCCATCCCGTGACGGGGATCGCGGAGTGCCGCTGGGCCGGGGACACCCTCGAGTGTCTCGACCTCGCCAACGTCGACGCCGGGACGCTGCCGCGCGCCACCGTCAGCGCCGCCGCCGGGCGCGCCGCCTACGAATACATCGCGCGGGCGGTCACCCTCGCCGGCGAGGGCGCCATCGACGCCATCGTCACGGCGCCGGTCAACAAGGAGGCGCTCGCCGCCGCCGGCGTGCCCCACGCGGGCCACACCGAGATCCTCGCCGCGCTCTCCGGCACCCGGGACTTCGCCATGCTCCTCATGGGACGCGAGCTGCGCGTCATCCACGTCACCACGCACGTCGCGCTCCGCCGCGTCCCCGATCTCGTCACGCGCGACCGCGTCCTGCGCGTGATCCGGCTGGCCCAGCGGACGATGGAGGGTCTCGGGAAGCCGCGGGCGCGCATCGCCGTGGCCGGCCTCAATCCGCACGCCGGGGAGGACGGCCTCTTCGGCGACGAGGAGAAGACCACGATCGGCCCCGCCATCGAGGCGGCGCGGGCGGAGGGGATGGTCGTGATCGGACCGCTCCCCGCCGACACGCTCTTCTCCCGCGCGCGGGGCGGCGAGTTCGACATCGTGGTCGCGATGTATCACGACCAGGGGCACATCCCCGTCAAGACGCTGGGCTTCACCTACGACGAGGCGAGCGGCCGCTGGACGGGA
>JBGPYK010000332.1:0-3914 GCA_041493245.1 Methylomirabilia bacterium
AAATCCCCGCCCGTCATGTCGTTGACCTTCTTGGCGAAGTCGAGCGCGTACTCGTGGAAGATGTCCCTCTGCGGCCACGTGCTCTGCCAGCGCATGGTGATCGGCCCCTGCGCCTTGGCGACTCTCGGGAAGCCGAGCGCCACCGCACCCGTCGCCGCCAGCGCCGCGCCCCTCAGGAACGTGCGGCGCGGCGTTTCCGTGGTTGCCTGCGGAGTGTTCATCGAGGGCCTCCTTCTCGTCGGTGGGTTGAAATGCGCGCCCGTGACCCGTCTATAAACCCCGGGGCCCTGCGGATGGCTCCCGCCGCACGGGCACGACGCCGCAAGCGTGGCAGACGGATAGCGCGATCACGGCGGAACCGTAAGCGTGAGTGCTGACTTTGTCAAGGCTTATACGGCTCTCCGCTCCAGCAGGCTGCTGAAAAAGGCCCATCTGCTTCGTTGGCGCCCTTGGCCGCACGCTCAACGTACAGGGAGTACGCCTCGCGTGCGGCCGGCGGGCACCGCCTCGCATCTGGACCTTTTTGAGCAGCCTGCGAGTGTTGCCGCATCGTGCGAGAAGCGTGCCGGAGATCGAGGAGCGCCACGGCTTTGCCGGGGCGCTCCGAGCGTTGGGGGGAATGGGGGCCATGTCGGGGCCCCCATTCTAGGGAACGGGCAGCGTCAGGGAGAGCCGGACCTCGCCGCGACGGATCGTGATCGCCAGCGGCCGGTCGAGCGCCTGCTCGGCAAGAGCCTCCCGCACCGCGTCGCGCGTGATCACCGGGCGGTCGCCGATCTGGAGGATGACGTCCCCGATCTCGAGCCCGGCCTTGTCCGCCGCGCCGCCACGGATGACCACCGAGACGGCGGGCGCCGTCGATGCCGGCCGGGCGCCGCCCGCCTCGCCCTGTGGGAGCGGCTCTTGTAGGGCGAAGCCGAACTCGGCCGCAACCCGGTCCCCCGCGACGTTCGGAGGCATCGACGTCAGGCGCACCCGCAGGGCACGGCGTCCGTCGGCCCGGAGCACGGTCAGCTTCGACTCGCCGTCTACGGGCGCCGCCGCGATGAGCCGCTGCAGGAGCCGCGTCTCCACGACCGGCCGCTCGCCGAAGGCGACGACGATGTCGCCGCTCTGGAGCCCGGCGCGCGACGCCGGCGTGTCGGCGATCACCTCGACGATGACGACGCCGAAGCCCTCCCGGATGCCGTGGCGCGCGGCGATCTCCTCCGTCTCCTGCTCCGAGAGGTCGCGGATACGCACGCCGAGCCAGGACCACGGGCGGGCGTCGGCCGTGGACGCGACGAGCGCGAGCGTCACCAGCACCACGGCAAGAACACGTCTCACTCACGCGCTCCGGTCAAGCTCGTTCGCGAGATCATCCAGCGCGGTGGAGACGCGCCGGAGGCGGTCGGTGACGTCGAGTGTCTCGAGCAGGGACTGCCGGAGCGCGGGGTCCGGGAGGAAGGCGGCGGCGACGCGATCGGCGATGGCGCCCGGCGCCTGTCCAGCAGCCAGCGCCGTGTCGAGCACGTCGACGGGACGCTCGAGCGCCTCGAGCAGGCGCTTGCACGAGCCGCGGATGCGGGCCACGACCTCAGAGACGTCGCCGGCCGGCGCGGCATCGTCCAGCCGGCGCGCGCGGACGATCCGGTAGAGCGTGTCGCTGGGCACCTCGGCCTCGATCCGGAGCCTCCACACCCCCTTCACCAGAATGTTGAAGCGCCCGCTCGCGAGCCGCTCGCAGTTGACGATCTCGCCGCCGCCCGTGATGGGAAAGACCGCGGGCTTGCCCTCGTAGCGCTCCTCGAAGCCGGGCCGCAGCCGGACGATCGCGAGCCGCCGGTCGCGGGCGAGCGCGTCGGTGACCAGGGCGCGATAGCGGGCCTCGAAGACGTGGAGCGGGAGAAACGTGTGGGGAAAGAACGTAATGTCCGGGAGCGGGAAGATCGGCAGGATCAGCAGATCGGACACGCGGCCGAGGGTCCGGAGTGCTGCGACGTCAGCCGATCCGGGGAAGCGTCCCGAGCGCCCCCACGGCCTCGACGCGCTCCGCGACGGCGCGCGCCAGCGCGCGGAACGCCGCCGCCTGGGCCGAGTCCGGCCGGCGCAGGATGATCGGGGTGCCCTCGTCGCCCGCCACGCGGGTTTCGGGATCGAGGGGAATCTGGGCGAGCAGCGGCACGCCGTACTCCTCGGCGATGCGCCGGCCGCCCGCGTCTCCGAAAATCGCCGTCTTCTCGCCACAGTGCGGGCAGGCGAAGTGGCTCATGTTCTCGACGATCCCCAGCACCGGCACGTTGAGGCGCTGGAACATGGCGACGGCCTTGCGGACGTCGAGCAGCGCCACGTCCTGTGGCGTGGTGACCATCACGACACCGCCGAGCGGGATCACCTGCGAGAGCGAGAGCTGGGCGTCGCCGGTCCCGGGCGGCATGTCGAAGACGAGGTAGTCGAGCGGGCCCCACATCACGTCGCGCAGCATCTGCTGGATGAAGGAGTGGATCATCGGCCCGCGCCAGACGAGCGGCTCTTTTTCGTTCACGAGCAGCCCGATCGACATCATCTTGAGACCGTGGGCCTCGACGGGGATGATCCGGTTGTCGAACATCCCGGGCCGGCCGCGCGAGCCGAGCATGAGCGGGAGGTCGGGCCCGTACACGTCGGAGTCGATGATCCCGACGGTGCCCCCGGCGCCGCGCAGCGCGAGGGCGAGATTGACGGCGACGGTCGATTTACCCACGCCGCCCTTGCCGGAGGAGACCGCGATCGTGTGCTTCACCTCGGGGATCAGGTCGGCGACGGCCGCAGCGGGCGCGCCGGGCGCACCGTGCGCGTGTCCCTGGTGGGCCGCCGCGGGCCCCGGTCGCCCCTGCCCGCCCCCGCCCATCTTCACCTGGACCCGGGAGACGCCGGGGAGCTGGCCGACGATCTTCGACGCCATGCTGTGCATCGTGACCTTCGTCGCCAGCGGCTGGGAGGTGAAGGCCAGGGTGAAGGCGACCCCGGCATCGCTGATGGCGAGGTCACGCACGAGCCCGAGGGTCACGATGTCCTGCTGGGCTTCGGGGTCCTTGATGGCGCGGAGGGCTTCCATGACCGCCTGCTCGGTGAGCATACGCCGTCACTATACAGCACGGGCGTGAGCCTGCAACGGCAAGGGAGCGCACGCCCCGATTTCTTGCATTCGTCGGGGGCCCTTGCTATGTATGAGCGGTGATCAATCCCGACGAATTTCGCCGTGTCCTCGGTCACTTCGCGACCGGGGTGACCATCGTGACCACCTGCGATGCCGACGACCGACCGACGGGCCTCACGGCCAGCGCCTTCTCGTCGGTGTCGCTCGACCCGCCCCTGGTGCTCGTCTGCGTCGATCACAAGAGCCAGAGCTATCCGGCCCTGCGCGAGAGCGGCCGCTTCGCCATCAACATCCTCCATCACGAGCACGAACCCGTCTCGCGCCGCTTCGCGACTACGCGCCTTGACAAATTCGACGAGCTGCCCTACCGCCTCGGCGTCCTCGGCGTGCCGCTGATCGAGGGCGCCCTGGCCCACCTCGAGTGCCGCACGGTCAGCACTTACGTCGAGGGCGATCACACGATCTTCGTGGGGCGCGTGGAGTCCGCGAGCGCCGGCGAGGGCGAGCCCCTGCTCTACTATTGCGGGCGCTACCACCGTCTTCGGGGAGACCATCCGTGACCATTCCGCTGTCCCGCCCTCCCGTCGACGACGAGATCAAGCAGGCCGTCCTCGCCGCCATCGACTCCCGGCACTACATCCTCGGCCCGCAGTGCAAGGCGTTGGAGACCGAGCTGGCCCGCTACGCGGGAACCCGTCACGCCGTCCTCGTCAGCTCGGCCACGGCCGCGCTGTGGCTGACCTTCAAGGCGCTCGGGGTCGGGCTCGGCGACGAGATTCTCGTCCCGTCGCACACC
>JBGPYK010000532.1:0-2555 GCA_041493245.1 Methylomirabilia bacterium
GAAAGCTGGTTCCCCAAGTCGGTGGACGCGGTCCTGACCTGGACCTCGATTGGGGAGACGGCCCGACGCAAGCTCCTGTGGGACAACGCCGTGCGCTGCTATCGTCGCTATTCACCCCGCGCGGCGACGCGATCGCTCGATCCGCGAGCCAGCGTAGCGACCGCGGGGTCGTGAGCCCCATCTGGGTTACTGCCGACCGCCTGCGATCCCCTTGGCGCCATGCGGCCGTTCGGCGGTCACAAGGGGTATGGGCTTGCGGTCGTGACCGAGCTGCTCGCGGGCGCGCTCTCCGGTGGGCCGACGATCCAACCCGGGAACGTGCGTCTGGGCGGCACCATCAACAACATGTTCGCGGTCGTGATCGATCCCGCCCGCTTCGCCGGCGTCGACTGGTTCCGCCGCGAGATCGACGGTTTCGTCGACTACGTCAAGGCGTCACCGCCGGCCGATCCCAAGGAACCCGTCCTCGTCCCCGGCGACCCGGAACGGGCCGCCCGCGAAGAACGCTCGCGCACCGGTCTCGCCATCGACGCAACCACCTGGAAGGAAATCCTCGAGGCGGCCGAGAAGGTTAGGGCTTCCTCGCGCGGAGGCCGAGACGATCGCAGGGCCCGAGGGCGCATAGTCGCGTAAGCCCGTAGGCGTCGTCAGGCGGCGCCCTCAGAGCCCGTGAACGAGTCGCGTTGTCGAGGGGCGCCACGGCTGCGCCGCGGCGCCCCGAGCGCCCGGGGGCCTGGGGGGCGCCCGGAGCCCCCCATGCCCTCAGATGACACCGTTGGTCCGTAGCTCCGCGATCTCCGCCGGGCTGTACCCGAGTTCCTTCAGGATCGCGTCCGTGTGCTCGCTCAGCGTGGGCGCGCGATGGCGGAAGCGTCCGGGAGTCTCGGACAGGTCGACGGGCATCGGCGAGAGCGGGACCGGCCGCGGGAGCCCCGGATACTCCGTGTCGGTCAGCAGCCCGGCCGCGCGGATGTGCGCGTCGTCCAGCGCCTGCTGAGGCGAGTACACGGGGCCGGCCGGAATCTTTACGGCTTCCAGCTCCGCGAGCGTCTCCGCGCTCGTGCGCTGCGCCGTCCAGTCCGACATCCGCTTGGAGATGATCTCGCTGTGGTCGCCGCGCGCCCGGTCATCCGCGAAGCGCGGGTCGGTCAGCCAGGACTGCTCGCCCATCAACTTGGCCCACCGCGTGAACATGGGCCCGCCGATCGCGTAGGCGATAATCCAGCCGTCCTTGGTACGGAAGAGGTCGGACGGCGCCGAGGTCTGGCCGCGGTTGAGCGTGGCGACTCGATTAGCCTGGATGACCTGCTGCTCGACCAGCGCCGGGTTGTTGAACGCGACCGCCGTGCGGAGGAGCGCCCCCTCGACCTTCTGCCCCCGACCGGTTTTCTGCCGTGCCATGAGCGCCGCGAGCGTGCCGAACGCTGCCAGCGACGCCGTGCCGCAGTCCACCCAGGCCGCCGCCGCGCGCATCGGTTGCTCGGGCGTGCCCGTGAGGTACGCGGAGCCGCACATCACCTGGCCGATGCCATCGAACCCGTGCTTGTGACTCCACGGCCCGCCGGAGCCGAAGGCCGTCACCGTCGTGAGGATGACGTCCGGCTTGACCTCGCGGAGGCTGTCGAGGTCCAGCGCGAGCGAGCGCAGCACCTCGGGCGGGAGGTTCGCGACGACCACGTCGGCGGTCGCCACGAGCTTCCGCACGATCGCACGCCCCTCCCGACGGGCGGGGTCGAGGGTCATCGCCCGCTTGTTGCGATTCATGACGAGGTACATCGCGCCCACGCCATCGTCACCCACCGGCGCCACCCAGCGGTCCTCACCCCCACCCCGCCGTTCGATCCGAATCACGTCGGCGCCGAGGTCCGCCAGGAGGGCCGCACAGTAGGGCCCGGCAATATAGCGCCCGAAGTCCAGAACCCGGATCCCCGCGAGGACGTCAGTCATTTCCTTCTCCTGTGCGGGCTCCGAGACTAGAGGCCGCCCGTCACGTCGATCGTTACGCCGGTGACGAAGTCGGCATCGCTGGAGGCTAGAAAGCAGATGACGCGTGCCTGATCCCGCGCCTCGGCGATGCGCCGAAGGGGCGTACGGGAGATTTCTTGCGCCTGCTCGTCCGCCGTTCGTTGCTCCCACCGGGGCCGGAGGCGCTCCGTCAGGGTCAGGCTGGGCGCGATCGCGTTGACGGTAACGCCGAAGGGCCCCAACTCGAGGGCGAGCTTCTTCGTGAACGCGATGATTCCGCCCTTGGCGGCGGCGTAGGCGCTGCTGCTCGAGGCGCTCAGTCCGCGCCCGGCGATCGACGACAGGTTCACGATCTTGCCCCCGCGCTGGCGCTTCATGACCGGCGTCACCGCGTGACACAACAGAAACGTTCCCTCCAGGTTGAAGGCGATCAGGCGTTGCCACTCCGCAAAGGTCAGCTCATCGACCGTGGCCCCGGGCCGGGGGATGATGGTGCTCCCGCCGACCGCGTTGACCAGGATGTCGATGCGCCCGAACTCGCGGACGATGCCGGCCACGACGTCATCGACCTGAGCCGGGTCCAACGCATC
>JBGPYK010000273.1:0-4361 GCA_041493245.1 Methylomirabilia bacterium
CGTCCCGGCGACCGCAAAATACCGGGAGGGGGTACCTGGCGTCGCGGCCGCCGTCAGCCGCGGCGGAACGCGGGCATCACGTCGCGCGCGAACCAGCGGAGCTGCTCCATGAACTCCTTGGGCGGCAGGCCCTCCGCCCAGTGGATCATAAAGTCCTCGAGCCCCGGGTACTTCGCCTCGATCGACCGGATGCCCTCGATGACGTGCGCCGGCGGTCCGCAGAACCACGCCTTCTGCTTGATCCCCTCGGCCAGCGTGGGCACGCGCGCAGGCGCCCCCGGCATCCCCCACGTGCGCCCGTGTTCGTCCGCGTAGCGCACGAAGCCGAACGGCGCGAACCACTTGTAGCGCTCGTCGTGCGACGGCTCGACGCGACGCTTGGCCTCCTCCGGCGTGTCGGCGAGGTAGAGGCCGGCGCCCCAGATCATGTCCTCGCCGAGCTGCTTGTCGCGCCCGTGCTTCGCGCAGGCGTCGCGGTACGCCTTCACCATGTCGTCGAGAATCTTCTCGCCGTTGAGGGTGACCATGGCCTTGAAGTTCTTGCTGGCCATGTAGTCGATGGACTTGCTGCTCGCGATCGGCATCCAGATCTCCACAGGCAGGTGCTTCGGCCGGGGTACGCAGGTGATCTCGGTGACCTGGTAGCCGCGGTACTCGACGGGCGGCGGACAATCGTAGTGCTTGCCGTGGTGACTGAACGCCTCCTCGCCAAAGCACTTCAGCAGGAGGTCGATCCCCTCCTCGAACAGCTCCCGGTTCGCCGCCTGGTCGATGACGGGCGCCCCAAACGTCTCCACCTCGCGCGAGTGATAGCCACGTCCCACGCCCATGATCACGCGACCGTCGGTGACGATGTCCGCCATGGCGTAGTCCTCGGCGAGGCGGATGGGATGCCACATCGGGAGCACGTTGAAGGCGCAGCCGAGCTTCAGGCGCTTCGTCTGGGTGGCCAGCCAGAGCGAGAGCTGGAGGAGGTTGGGGAAGCACTCGTAGCCCTCGCGCTGGAAGTGGTGCTCCGCCGTCCACAGGCAGTAATAGCCGAGATCGTCCATCAGCCGGGCGACGTCGCGCGCGGCGAAGAACGGCTCGCTCAGCCGATCGTTGTCGTAGCGCCGGGCGTCGGCCGGCGTGCCGTTCGTTCCGATGTTGTCCAGCTCGACCTGGCCGACGTAGAGCGCGTGGAACCGTTTGATCATTGCGCTGTCCAACCTCCATCGATGACGAGTGTGTGCCCGGTGACGTAGGCGGCGGCCTCGCTCGCCAAGTAACAGGCGGCCGCCGCCACCTCTTCTACCGTCCCCCGCCGGCCCGACGGCACCACGGCCCGAATCGCCGCGTCATCACCGCCGATGCCACGCATGGGCGGTGCGTCCGCGCCAAGAATCCGCGTGGAGTTCGACCGCAGGCCGGTCTGGATGGGGCCGGGGCAGATCGCGTTGACGGTCACGCCGCGGGCGGCACAGCTGACGGCGATCTGTCGCGTGAGCCCGACCACGCCGTGTTTGGACGCGACGTAGGCGGGGCCACCGCCGCCGCCGATGAGCCCCGCGACCGAGGCCATGTTGATCACGCGGCCGGCCTGGCGCGGCAGCATCTCGGCGAGGGCCCGCTTGCAGCCAAAGAACGTGCCCGTGAGGTTGATGGCGACCACCCGCTCCCAGACCGCCGGCGCCATGTCCTCGATCGGCTGATAACCGTCGAGGACGCCCGCGGCGTTGACCATGATGCCGAGGGGACCCAGCTCGCTCACGGTGGCGGCGACGGCGCGGTCGATGTCGGCCCACCGGCTCACGTCGGCCTGGATGAAGACCGCGCGGCCGCCCGCGTCGCGGATGAGCCCGACCGTCTCGGCGCCCCCCTCGGGCATGAGGTCCACGACCGCGACGGGGGCGCCGGCGGTGGCCAGCGCTCGCGCGATGGCGCGCCCGAGGCCGGAGCCGGCGCCGGTGACGAGGGCGCTGCCGGCAAGCACGGCGGCGGCGCTCATCCCAAGAATTCCGCGACGGCGGAGGCCGCGGCCTCCGGCGCCTCGTGGATGACCATGTGACCGCCGCGCAGCATCGAGAGCGCCGCCCCCTTGATGCGCCGCTGCCACTCCTCGGCGTAGGGCAGCGGGTTCACGCGATCGGCGTCGCCCCAGAGAATGAGGGTCGGCGCCGTAATCCGGTGCAGCCGCTTGCGGATCCCCTTGTCCGGGATGGGCCAGACGAATTTCGCCATGGCGGCCCGCCGCTGGATCGACTCGATCTGCGCCGCGACGTTGTCCGCATCGTTCTCGGGCAGCGCCGCCCACTGTCGCGCTGCGCCCGACGCCGGATCGGCCCACAGCGCCGGCAGCAGATCCTCCTGGGGAAGGATGAGCACGTCGGCGGACGGGGCGTCGTCGCGCCAGAGACCGAGCGGCGAGACAAGGACCAGCCGCGCGGCGCGCCGCGGAACCACGGCGGCCAGCTCGGCGGCGACCATCGCGCCGAAGAAGTGGCCGACGAGGTGCGCGGTCTGGAGGCCGAGCGCCGCCATCAACTCGTCGTAGGCGAGCGTGAGGTCGAGGAGGTCGTCGAGGCTGTCGACGCCGGTCGAGCCCGCGACACCGGGGTGGAACGGCGCGTACACCGTGTGGCGCGTGGCGAGGCGCTCGAGGAACGGCGACCACCCGCCGCGCTCATGGAACGAGTGGAAGTACACGAGCGGCGCCCCCTGCCCCGCCGACAGCACGCGGAAGCTGACGGCGCCGTCGCGGATCGCGACAACGCGATCGCCGACGCTCATCCCTGCGAAGCTCCGGACGGCCACCAGCGGTCCTTGTAGCCGGGCCAGAGATCGCGCACGTAGGGCATGACCTCTCGGGCGAACAGTGCCGTGTTGTGGAGAGCGAGGTCCTTCGGCATGCTGCCGATCTGGAGCAGCACCATGAGGTGACCCACGCGGAGGCTCTTGATGCAGTCAGTGAGCTGCTCGCGCACCGTCTGCGGACTCCCGGCGATCACGTAACCCGACTCGAGGTACTTCCCCCAGTCGAGCGACTGGCGGATCTTCCTCGCCTCGGCGCCGACCTGCGGCCGGATCCCGGCCTGCATCGTCTTGACCGTGCGGTAGCCCGGCGCTTCCGCGAAGCCTTCCCAGACGTGCAGGCACTTCTGGTAGAAGTAGTGGACGTGCGGGGCATAGAGCCGTTCGGCCTCGGCGTCCGAGTCGGCCACGCACACGAGCTGCAGGAAACCCGCGCGGTAGGGATTGTCGTCGACGCCGAGCCGGCCCAGCGTCTCCCAGAAGCCGTCCATCGTCGCCTTGCCGCGCTTGTAGCCGAAGTACGAGAGGTAGCAGTAGACGTAGTCGAGCTTGGCCGTCCACTCCCACGTCTCGAGGCTGCCCCCGCCGGGGATCCACACCGGCGGATGCGGCTTCTGCAGCGGCTGAGGCCAGATGTTCGCGTAGCGCACCTGCGTGTACTTGCCGTTGAAGCTGAAGACGTCCGAGCGCGTCCACGCCTGCATGACGAGGTCGTGGGCCTCGTAGTAGCGCTCGCGGAGGGTCGCGGGGTTGATCCCGTAGGCGAAGTTCATGTCCATCGAGGTGCCCACGGGGAAGCCGGCCACGAGACGCCCGCGGCTCAGCAGATCGAGCATCGCGAACTCCTCGGCCACCCGCAGCGGCGGGTTGTAGGCGGCCAGGCTGTTGCCGAGGACCACGAGGGCCGCGCGCGAGGTGCGGCGCGCCAGCGCGGCGGCCATGAGGTTCGGGGAGGGCATGAGGCCGTAAGCGTTGTTGTGATGCTCGTTGACGCAGATGCCGTCGAAGCCGGCCTGCTCGGCGAACTCCAGCTCGTCGAGATACTCCTGGTAGAGCTCGCCGACCTTCTCGGCGTCGAAGAGGCTGTGCGGCACGTCGACCCACACCGACCGGTAGCGCGTCTCGAAGTCGTCGGGCAGGAAGCGGTACGGCATGAGGTGGAAGAAGCAGATCTTCATGGCGCCTCCGGTGGGGCGATCATAGCACGACGCGCCGAGCCACCTTGACCCCCCTCGGGTCTCCGGCTACGCTCGGGCGAGCGCTCTTCCCAGGATCAGCAACGAACGCAAGGAGGCGGGATGAAGCGGACAGCGTCCGGCCGTGCGAGAGTATCTCGGCGGCGAGGTCCGTCCGCGACCGTCCAGTCGGTGCTCGACGCCATCGCTCGCACCG
This sequence comes from Methylomirabilia bacterium, assembly GCA_041493245.1. Lineage (GTDB taxonomy): Bacteria > Methylomirabilota > Methylomirabilia > Rokubacteriales > CSP1-6 > DATHGT01. The sequence continues at coordinate 4,183 of JBGPYK010000273.1, forward strand.
CCGCTCGCCTGTGCGAAGCTCACGACGCGCTGATCCTGCAGGTGGAAGGTGACAACCTTCGCCAGGTTGCAAAGTACGGTCGCCTTCGTTCGGTCCTCGAGGTAGGGCACGCTAGCCCTCTCAGCCGCGGATTTGTCAGCGGTCGGGCGGTGCTCGACCGCAAGGTCGTTCACATCCAC
>JBGPYK010000422.1:0-3307 GCA_041493245.1 Methylomirabilia bacterium
GACGGAGGGCCCGTACGATCCCGAGGTGATCACGCCGATCCGCCGGCCGTCCTTCACGACCGCGTACTCGTGGCGGGCGATCGACCGGTCGGCCATCTCGAGGCCGACCAGCCGGCGGCGCGGGCCCTCCGCGCGGACGCGCTCGATCGCGGCGCGACCAATGAACTCGCCTTTCGCGGGCTTCACCGCCCAGCCGAGCCCGGCCTCGAGCGGATTCGTCGTCTGGTCGATGTCATTGCCGTAGAGGGTGTAGCGCATCTCCAGGCGGAGCGTGTCGCGGGCGCCGAGCCCGATCGGCGCGACACCGTCGGCCGCTCCGGCATCGAGAAGCGCTTGCCAGAGTCGGGCCGTCTCCGCCGCCGGGACATACAGCTCGAAGCCGTCCTCGCCCGTGTACCCGGAGCGCGAGATCAGCGTCGGCACGCCGGCGACGGCGCCGTGGGCGAAGCGGAAGTAGCCGATCGCCGCGACGTCGCGATCGGCGAGCCGCCCCACGAGATCCTCGGCCCGGGGGCCCTGCACCGCGATGAGCCCCGTCGCGTCCGAGACGTTGCGCCAACGCGCGCCCGGAGCCTGTTCCGTCACCCAGGCCCAGTCCTTGCCGATGTTCGAGGCGTTGACGGTGATCATGAAGTGCTGCGGCCCGAGACGGTACACGGTCGCGTCATCGACGATCCCGCCGTCGGGATAGCAGAGGAGCGAGTACTGGAGCTGTCCGACTTCGAGCGGCGCGGCGTCGTTGGTCGTCAGGCGCTGGACCGCCGCGAGCGCTCCGGCCCCGTCGACTTCCAGCTCGCCCATGTGGCTGACGTCGAAGAGCCCGACCCGGCTGCGCACCGTCCGGTGCTCCTCGATGATGCCCGTATACTGCACAGGCATCTCCCATCCCCCAAACGGCACCATCCGCGCTCCCGCCTTGAGATGCGCCTCATACAACGGCGTCCGCTTGAGGCTCGTCTCGCTCACGTAAGACGTCTCAGTCGACCACCAGACCTATAATCGACGTACACCGCAGGCCGATTAAAAGCGGCCAGATGCTAGGCGGCGAAGGAGGGGCGACTGAGGCGTACTCCGAGTACGCCGCAGGGAGACCCCGACTGAGCCAACGACGCAGATGGCTGCTTTTCATCGGCCTGCTACAGCCAGTCGCGGAGGGGCTTGACTTGGCAGCCCGCCTTGTCGAGCGCCTCGCGCACCGCGCGGACGATCCTCGGGGCCCCCGGCGTGTCGCCATGACAGCAGATGCTCTGCACGTTGATATCGATCTCCACGCCGTCGATGGTCTTGACTTTGCCCTCCATCGCCATCTTGACGGCCTGCGCCGCCGCCCGCTGGGGATCGGTGATGAGCGAGCCCGCGAGCTTGCGCGAGACCAGCCGGCATTCCACATCGTAGGCGCGGTCGGCGAAACCCTCGGAGACGACGCGCACGCCCATCTTGCGGCACGTGCGATCGTACTTGCCCGTCGCCATCGCCATGAGGATGAGGCTCTTGCCGCCGGATTCGAGCACCGCCTCGCCCGCGGCGACGGCAAGCGCCTCGTCCCGCTCCATCATGTTGTAGAGGATCCCGTGCGGCTTCATGTGCTGCAGCTCGCCGCCCGCCACGCGGACGAACTCGCGGAGTGCGCCCGTCTGGTAGCACAGGTAGTCCTTCACCTCCTGCGGCGTCACGTCCATGATCCGGCGCCCGAAGCCCATCAGGTCGGGCAGCCCCGGATGGGAGCCGACGGCCACCTGGTGCTTGAGCGCGAGCGCGACCGAGGCGCGCATCACGTGGGGATCGCCGCCGTGATAGCCGCAGGCGATGTTGGCCGAGGTGATGTGCGGCATGATCTCCTCATCGGCGCCGAGGGTCCAGCGCCCGAAGCTCTCGCCCATGTCGCTGTTCAGATCGATGTACTTCGTCGCCATGTTTGGGCTCCTTTATATCGACGTCGGGGTGCCTGCGCAGGGCTCCGGCGCCCGACGGTCGGGCTGATCCACGTTCTTCTTGTTCTCGTCTATCGTTCTTCCCGGGACAGGACCCGGGCCAGGGCGTTCACGAAGCGGTCGACGTCCTCGTCGGCCATGGCGAGCGAGCATGCGCCCATCCCCCGCTGCGTGAGGAGGATCCCCTCGTTCAGCAGCGCGAGGAAGACGCGGATGGGCGCCTGCGGATCCTTGGGTCGGCTGGAACGGTAATCGGTCAACGGGGTCGACGTCCAGTGCAGACAGAACAGCGAGCCCACCCCGGAGATCTGGCCGCGCCGCCGCGTCCCCGCCAGCAGGCGCCTGACGCCGCCGCGCAGCCGCTCGCCGAGCGCGTCGAGACGGCCATACGCCTCGGGGGTCAACGCGTTCAGCGTGGCCACGCCGGCGGCCATCGTCACCGGATTGGCGTTGAACGTCCCCCCATGGCTGATGCGCGCGGCGCCGCGCCGCGGATCGTACGCCGCCATGATGTCGGCGCGCCCTCCGAAGGCGCCCACGGGGAGGCCACCCCCGATGATCTTGCCGAGCGTCGTGAGATCGGGCCGCAGGCCGAAGTGCTCCTGAGCGCCACCCCAGGCGGTCCGGAACGAGATGACCTCGTCGAAAATGAGGACGATCCCGTGCTTGTCCGTGAGCGCCCGCAGCCGCGGCAGGAAGCCGTCGGCGGGCGGAATGACGCCGCCGATCCCCAGCAGGGGATCAACGAGCAGCCCCGCGAGGCTCCCCGCCTCGCGCGCAATGATCTCCTCGCACGCGTCGCCGTCGTTCCACGGCAACACGACGACGTTCTTCAGCACGGCGGGCGGGATACCCTGCGACGCCGGCACGGATTTCGGCCGGCGCCGGCCACCCCCCGCCTTGGCATCCGGGGTCACGGACACCAACACCGTGTCGTGAGTACCGTGGTAGGCGCCCTCGAACTTGGCGATCTTCGGCCGGCCGGTGAAGGCCCGGGCCAGCCGCACGGCGTTCATGGTGGCCTCGGTCCCCGAGTTCGTGAAGCGCACGCGCTCGAGCGAGGGGATGCGGCGCGTGAGCATCTCGGCCAGCCGGATCTCGTGCTCCGTCGGCCCGGGGAAGGACATCCCGAGCGCGGCGACGTCCTGGACCGCCTTCACGACCTCGGGCGTCGCGTGGCCGAGGATCAGGCTCGTGTAGTTGCCGTTGAAGTCGAGCCGGTCGTTGCCGTCGGCGTCGATGACGTGCGCCCCCTGCCCCCGCTCGACGTAGAAGGGATACGGGTCGAAGAAGGTCGTCGTCCGGCTGTTGCCGCCCGGCATGACGGCCAGCGCGTCCTCGTGCAGCGCGCGCGACCGGCCCGTCTTCGCCAGGTA
>JBGPYK010000570.1:0-2358 GCA_041493245.1 Methylomirabilia bacterium
ACGAGGAGCAGCACGGTCTGCGCGGGCGGTTCCTCGAGCGTCTTGAGGAACGCCTGGGGCGTCTCCCCCGTCATCCGGTCCGCGTCGTCGATGATGAACACCTTGTGCGGCGCCATCACCGGGCGCAGCGAGGCCTCGTGCTCCAACGCCCGGATGGCCGCGATGCGGATGGCCCGCGCGCCCTTGGGATTGGTCTCGGGCGGGGTCGGCACGATCACGTGCAGATCGGGATGCTTCCGCCCCGCGGCCAGCGTGCAGCCCCGGCAGCGCCCGCAGCCGGTGCCCGCCTCGCACAACAGAACCTGCGCGAAGGCCAGCGCCGTCGTCGTCCGCCCGCTCCCGGGCGGCCCCACCAGCGCGTAGGCGTGGGCGACGCGGCCGCTCGCCAGCGCCTGGCGCAGCAGCGCCACCGCGCGCGGCTGGCCCTCGATTGCCTCAAACGCCACGCAGGTACTCCTCGACGAGCGCGCTCACGTCGCGCGCGACCTGCGCCGCCGGCCGCCCCGCCTGGATCAGCCGGACCCGCTTCGGCTCGCCGCGCTGGATCGCGCGGTAGCCGCGGCGGACCCGGCGGTGGAAGGCGAGCTTCTCGCGCTCGAAGTGATCGAGACGCCGGCGGCCGATGCGCCGGAAACCCTCCTCGGGCGAGAGGTCGAAGAGCAGCGTCAGGTCGGGGAGCACGCCGCCCGTCGCGCGGACGTTTAGCTCGCGGATGAGGTCGGGATCGACACCACGGCCGTAGCCCTGATAGGCGACGGTGGCGTCCGTGTAGCGGTCGCACAGCACGATGTGCCCGCGGCGGAGCCACGGCCGGATCTTCTCGGCCACGTGCTGGTGCCGAGCGGCCATGAACAAAAAGACCTCGACGAGGGGCTCAGGGCGGACGCCCGGGCGCTCGAACAGGCGCCGGACGGCGGCACCGAGCACGGTTCCGTCGGGCTCGCGCGTCCGCTCCACGCGATACGCCCGACGCCGCAGCGCGCGCTCGAGGCGCAGCATCTGGGTCGTCTTGCCCGACCCCTCCACGCCCTCGAAGGTGATGAGGACTCCCCGCATGAACGGCCTCGCTGCGGCCACGCCACTGTAGCACGAGGCCGGAGCCCCACCAACGCGTGGTGGCGTCGCTCTGGCGCTCGAACCACCCTCCCCTCTGACGGGGAGGGTCGGCGAGCGAAGCGAGCCGGGGTGGGGTGCCGACTGTGCGCCCCCCACCCCCACCCCAACCCCTCCCCCGCGAGGGGGAGGGGATCAGAGCCCGTGGACGGGGAAGATCAGGCGGTGGATGGCGTCGACCTGCCGCTCCGCGTAGTGGCGGGCGCAGGCGCTCCGCTCATCGTCGCGCGGCGCCGGCGGATCCCAGAGCGAGCGCGACCGGAAGCGGAACCGGTGCGCCTGCTCGAGGAACGCGGTCGGCAGCTCCGCCGGCAGCTCTACGTCGTTCATGACGGCCCACGCCGCCGTCCACGCGCGCGCGACGTTCTCGAGGTCGTACCCGCCACCGCCCAGCGCCAGCACACGGGGCGCCAGCGTGAGGATCCGCGCGACGGCCTGGGCAAAGCCCTGGACGTCGAGGGCGAGATGGGTCAGCGGGTCGGTGCGGTGCGAGTCGATCCCGAGCTGGGCGACGATGACGTCGGGCCGGAACTTCGTCACGAGCGGCGGCACGACCGCCTCGAACGCGTCCAGGTACACGGCGCTATCGGTGAGGAGGTCGAGCGACAGGTTCACCGAGTAACCCACGCCCTCGCCTTCCCCCGTCTCCTCGACGAAGCCCGTCCCTGGGAAGAGGCGGTCGCCGCGCTCGTGCGTCGAGATGGTCAGCACCTCGGGATCGCCGTAGAAGGCGAACTGCACGCCGTCGCCGTGGTGCGCATCGATGTCGATGTAGGCGACGCGCAGGCCGCGCGAGCGGAGGTAGAGAATCGCCAGCACGGCGTCGTTGACGTAGCAGAACCCGGAGGCGCGGTCGGGCCTGGCGTGGTGGAGGCCGCCCGCGAAGTGGAAGGCACGGGCCATCTCGCCCGTGGCGACGAGGCGGGCACCCAGGAGCGAACCACCCGCGGCCAGGCGCGCGGCGTCCCACATGCCGGGGAAGACCGGATTGTCGCCGGGGCCGAGACCGTAGCGGCAGGCGACGGCCGGCGCCCGCCCGCAGTTGGCCGCCTTGAGCACGTCCAGGTACTCGCGCGAGTGGAACAGCCCGATCGCGTCCTCGGTCGCGGGCTCGGGGGCACGCAGCGACACGTCCGGCAACGCGGTGAGGCCGTACGCCTCCATGAGCCGCCACGTGAGCCCCAGGCGCTCCATCCGCAACGGGTGCTCCGGCCCGTAGTCGAACCGCGTCCAGTCGTCGGAATG
>JBGPYK010000310.1:0-4103 GCA_041493245.1 Methylomirabilia bacterium
CGCGCGAGCGCTCCTGCGCGACGCGCCCATCCTCGTGCTCGACGAGGCGCTCTCCTCCGTGGACGCGGAGAGCGAGGCGCTCATCCAGACGGCGCTCGACCGGCTGATGGCGGGGCGTACCACTCTCGTCTTCGCTCACCGCCTGTCCAGCGTCGTCGATGCCGACCGGATCCTCGTGCTCGACCAGGGACGGGTCGTCGAGCAGGGCACGCACGCCGATCTGCTCGCCCGCGGCGATGTCTACATGCGTCTCATGGCCGGCCAGGCGCGCGACGGCGCTGAAGCTGGTGCGGTCGGCCCCCGGACGGCGACGATCAGCGATGGCGACGGTCTCGCGCTTCTCGAGCCGGCGAACGTCGACGGTGATGGCGTGCCGCCGCACGAGGCGGAGGACGCCATCGTCAGCGCCGGGAGCCTTGGCTGGGGCCCCGTGCTCGCCACGCTGCTCGGCAAGACGCGGGGCTACCGCGGCCGGCTCGCCCTCACGTTCGTGCTCGGCGTTGCGCGGGTGTCGGCGCTGATCGGTGTCGGTGCCCTCAGCGCGCTCGCCGTCCGCGCCGTCACGCGCGGTGAGTCGTCCCGCGCGCTGCTCACCGGCCTTCTGTTGATCGCGCCGCTCGCGGGGATCCTCCACTGGGTCGAGTCCTGGCTCGCCCACGACGTCGCGTATCGCCTGCTCACGGACATGCGGCTCGCCGTCTTCCGCAAGCTCGACGCGCTTGCGCCCGCCTATCTCACGCGCCGGCGGACGGGCGACCTCGCCAGCGTGGCCACCCACGACGTCGAGCTGATCGAGTACTTCTTCGCCCACACGGTGACTCCGGCCCTCGTGGCCGTCCTCGTCCCCGCCGCCGTCCTGGTCACGCTCGGCGCCTTCGCGCCCGGGCTGGCGCTCGTCCTCGTGCCCTTTCTCCTCTACACCGCGCTCGTCCCCATCCTCGGCCGCGCGCACATCGATCGCCTCAGCTCCCGCGCCCGCGAGGCCTCCGGCGATCTCAACGCGCACGTGGTGGACACCGTGCAAGGGCTCGGCGAGATCGTCGCGTACGGCCGTGCGCGCGCGTGGGGCGAGGCGCTGGGCGCCAAGGCCCGGCGCTTCTACGAGCTGCGCCTTCCGTTCCTCCGTGACCTCGCGCTGCAGACCTCGCTCCAGGAGACGGCGACCGGTATCGGCGGCCTGGTCGTGATCGCGGTCGGCGCGTGGCTCGTTTACCAAGGCCGACTCGACGCGAGCGCGCTGCCGCTCCTCACGTTGCTCGCGCTGTCCGCGTTCGTGCCGCTGTGGGAAGTGGCCCAGGTCGGCCGCCAGCTCGCCGACACGCTTGGCGCGGCCCGCCGCATCCACGCCGTCGAGACCGAGCCGGTGCCGGTGACTGACGGGCCCGGCGTGCCGGCCGCAGCCGCGGGTGATGGTCTCGCCGTCGAGCTGACGGACGTCCGCTTCACCTATCCCGGCCGGACTCAGCCAGCCCTCGAGGGCGTCTCGCTCCGCGTCCGTGCCGGGAGCACCGTGGCCATCGTCGGGCCCTCGGGGGCGGGCAAGACGACGGTGGCGAGCCTGCTCCTCCGCTTCTGGGATCCGCAGTCAGGGGTGGTGCGGCTGCTCGGCCACGACCTGCGCGCATATGCACTCGATGACGTGCGCCGGCGGATCGCCCTGGTCGCGCAGGACACCTATCTGTTCAACGACACGTTGCGCGCCAACGTCCTGCTGGCGCGCCCCGACGCCAGCTCGGCGGCGCTCGCCACCGCGATCGAGCAGGCGGCGCTGGCCGAGCTGGTTGCCGCGCTGCCCGACGGGCTCGACACGGTAGTGGGCGAGCGGGGCGCCCAGCTCTCGGGCGGCCAACGCCAGCGGGTGGCCATCGCGCGCGCGTTCCTCAAGGACGCGCCCGTGCTCGTCCTGGACGAGGCGACCTCTCACCTGGACGCCGTGAGCGAGGCCGCGGTGCGCGACGCGCTCGACCGCCTCGCGCGCGATCGGACCACGCTCGTCATCGCCCACCGCCTCTCCACCGTGCGCGATGCCGACGCGATCGTCGTCCTCGACGGAGGCCGGGTGATGGAGGTCGGCCGCCACGCCGACCTCCTGGCCCGAGGTGGCCTCTACGCGCACCTCGTCGCCCGCCAGCTCGCGGCAGGCGCAGGCGTGTCGGCGGCTACGGCAGTAGATCGCTGACGGTGACTGCCGCCACCGGGGCGGCCAGCGGCGCACCGTGAGATCGCTCTTCGAATCGTGCGCTTGCCCGGCGGCAGCGAGCTTGCGCCCCAGGGACGAGAGCCACAGGAAACTGCGAATTCGAGAGGTCGTGGTTGTAGCCTGTTGACAGGACAGGACCGATCCGTATGATCCGGCGCAACGCTCCGAGGCGATCGGGGCACGCGCCGCGCGTCAAAGGAAGATGGGAGCCCACATGCCCAAGCTGGCTGGCCTCAAGGCAGGAACCGTGGTGTGGATCCCCTGCGAACTCAAAAGCGGAATCTTCCCGGGCGAGCAGGGCGTAAAGATCGAGGTCACCATTGGCGAGCGCGAGACCGTCTTCGGCTTCATCCCGACGACGGATATTAGAACTGGCCCGGACCCGAACCAGGGGTTGGTACGCGCTGTCGTGCTCCATGCGTTGAACGGCAAGGTCGCCGTGCTCTTCCGGGGCGACATCCTCTCGCAGAGCAATCCGATCGTCGTTCCGCGTGCGTGGCTGGAGGAAGTGGCAAGGCCTGAGGCCTGATTGATCCTTTCGTACAAGGATCTGATCGCGGCTTGGAAGAAGAAGCGAGTCCCCACCGAGAGACGCCTCGCTCCACATCGAAACGAAAAGAGAAGTGATTGATGACGAAGGATATTGAACTGGTCCGCGGTAGCGGGAACGTCTTCCGCGACTTCGGACGCCCCGATGCCGACCTTGAGCAGCTGCGTTCCGTCCTGGCCGCGCGGATCATCCACGTGCTGGACGAGCAGGGCCTCTCGGTGAGGAAGGCGAAAGAGATCACCGGCACCGCTGCCGCCGATTTCTCTCGCATCCGCCGCGCCAACCTTGGGCGCTTCACCGTCGACCGCCTCATGACTATCCTCGCTCGCCTCGACCAACAGGTCCAGGTCCGCGTGACCGTCAGGCCACGGCCCCACCACGGGACCCAGGCGCATGCGTGAGAAGAAATCGGGGCCGACTCGACGCGAGCTCGCTGCCGCTCCTCACCCTGCTCGCGCTGTCCGCGTTCGTGCCGCTGTGGAGGTGGCCGCCGCCGAACGTGACTATGGAGAAAGGCAGAACTGACCATGAAGAAGAAGAGCAAGAGAATTCAGGTGGAGGAGGGCAGCGGCAACGTCTTCCGCGACCTGGGGTTTCCGAACGCCGAGCGCGAGCAGTTCAAGGCTGATCTGATACTTCAGATTTTCCGGCTCATCACAGCGCGTGACCTCAAGCAGGCCGAGGCCGGCAAGATCATCGGCATCAAGCAGCCCCACGTCTCCGCGCTTATGCGCGGCCACTCCGGGGCCTTTTCGGTCGAGTGGCTCATGCGATTTCTCACCGCCCTCGGTCAGGATGTTGAGATCACCCTGCGGCCTAGGGGCAAGCGGGCAGAGCACGGGGGGATGTCCGTCGTCGTGCGTTGAAGCCGTGGCCAGGAAGACCTGGCCCTGGCCCGCAGACGGATGAAGGAGATTGACCAATGACCAAGCGCATCAGCAGGAAGGGCGGAATCGGCTCCACCTTCGATGATTTCTTGAAGGAAGAGGGGACCTACGAAGCCACCCAGGCCGTGGCCATCAAGCGTGTTCTCGCCTGGCAGATCGAACGGGCGATGAAGGAGAAGCACCTCACCAAGGCCGAAATGGCCCGCCGGATGGATACCAGCCGCAGCCAGCTCGACCGGCTGCTCGACCCGGACAGCGATTCCGTGACCCTCGAGACGCTCGCCCGCGCGGCTCGGGCCGTAGGCCGTCAGGTCAGGGTGGAACTTGTCTAATTCTGCACGGGCCGCAGCGGCCCTGGATCCGGCCGGTGCTTCCGAGAAATCGTTGACGCCCGTCTGATAGTCTTGGCTGGTAATGTCCTTGAAGAACCCTCCCCACCCCGGCGGCGTGATCCGCCGTCAGGTTA
>JBGPYK010000485.1:0-2884 GCA_041493245.1 Methylomirabilia bacterium
GGTCTACTCGAGGACGCCGACGCGGGGGACGTGTGGTACGGCGAGGTTCGCGTGAGCGCGCTGTCGCGGTCGGACAAGAGCCGGCAGCGTGGACGCTGCGTGGGGTTCGTCTTCCAGTCGTTTCTCTTGCTTCCATCCCTCACGGCGTTCGACAATGTGCTCCTGGCCGGCCGGTACGTTGGCGCGGTCGGGCTCGACCTTCGTCGGCGCGCGCTCGGGCTGCTGGAGGAGTTCGGGGTGCTGGCGCGCCGGGCGCACTACCCGCGCGAGTTGTCGGGGGGGGAGCAGCAGCGCGTGGCGTTCTGCCGCGCGGTGCTCAACGATCCACCGCTCGTCCTCGCCGACGAGCCGACCGGCAACCTCGATGATGACAACGGTGCCCTGATCCTCGGCGCGCTCCGCGCGCGAGCGCGCGCGGGCGCGGCGGTGGTGGTCGTGAGTCATCGCGCGGGGGCCGTCGAGGGTGCGAGCGCCGTCTACGCCATCGAGGGCGGGCGGCTGCGGCGGCAGTGAACCGACATCACGAGGAGGGACAGGGATGAAACGGATGGCTTGGCTGCTGGTGGTCGCGCTGGCGCTGGCGACGCCGGCCTCGGGGGCGGAGCCGCTGTCACGGACCTTCGCGGCGCCGATCGACAAGGTCTGGGTGGTGAGCGAGGCGCTCCTCAAGCACCTCGGATGGGGCATCGACAAGTCCGATCGCTCGATCGGCTTCGTCACCACCGGTGCGCGGCGCCTGGACGGCGAGGACTACGGCGTCTACGCCAAGGGCGTCATGCACCGGCTACAGCTACAGATCCGTCCCACCGCCGACGGCCGGACCACGGTCTCGGTGGAGCGGACGGTCTTCAAGCGGGAGCGCATCCTCTGGATGGACAAGGACGAGCCCGTCACCGCGACCGAGAGCACCGTCGAGACGTCGCTGCTCGACGCCATCGGAAAGGCTCTCTGACGTGCTCAAGACCTTCCTCCTGGTGCTGGTGGCCGTGGCCCTGGGCGGCGTCGGACACGTCATGCTCGCGAAGGGGATGAAGCCTGTCGGCGACCTCACGGAGGCGCCCGCGGGGCGGCTCGGCGGGATGATCGCGCGCGCGGTGTCGAGCCCGTGGCTCCTCGTGGGCGTCGTCTTCCAGGCCTCCTTCTTCTTCCTCTACCTAACGCTCCTGTCGCGCGCGGAGGTGAGCCAGGTGCTGCCCATGACCGCGCTGGACTACGTCGTCGTGGCGCTGCTGGCCCAGGGACTGCTCGGGGAGAGCGTCACCGCGCTCCGCTGGGCGGGGATCGCACTGATCACCACGGGCGTCTTCTTCGTCTCGCGGACCTGACGCGTGTCGGGACAGGACGTGCACTGACACATGGCCGACTACCTCCGGACGCTCTTCCTGCACCCGCCCTCGTTCGAGGGTTTCGACGGCGGCGCCGGCGCCCGCTACCAGGCGCGCCGGGAGGTCCGCTCGTTCTGGTATCCCACGTGGCTCGCCCAGCCGGCGGCGCTCGTGCCGGGCAGCCGTCTCGTCGACGCGCCGCCCGCCGGGCTCGGCCTGGCCGATGTCGTCCCCCTCGCCCGCGACTACGACCTCGCGGTGCTGCACACGAGCACGCCGTCCTTTCCCCACGACGTCCGCGTGGCCGAGGCGCTGAAGGTCGCCAACCCGGCGCTGCGCGTGGGCTTCGTGGGCGCGCACGTGGCCGTCCACCGCGAGGCCGCGCTCGGGGCCTCGCGCGCGATCGACTTCGTGGCCGGCAACGAGTTCGACTTCACGATCCAGGAGGTGGCCCAGGGCCGCGACCTCGCCGCCGTCCACGGTCTCAGCTACCGCGTGAACGCCCACGTCGTGCAGACGCCGGAGCGCGCGGTGCTGGAGGACATGGACCGGCTGCCGTTCGTGGTCGACGTCTACCACCGCGACCTGGTGGTCGAGCAGTACTTCATCGGCTACCTGCTCCACCCGTACGTCTCGCTCTACACCGGACGCGGCTGCCGCTCGCGGTGCACGTTCTGCCTGTGGCCGCAGACGGTGGGCGGCCAGCGCTACCGCACCCGCAGCGTGGAGCACGTCGTCGCGGAGATCGCCCGGGCCCAGCGCCACTTCCCACAGGTCCGGGAGTACTTCTTCGACGACGACACGTTTACGGACGATCTGCCGCGCGCGGAGGCCATCGCGCGCGGGCTCGGCCGGCTGGGCGTGACGTGGTCCTGCAACGCCAAGGCGAACGTGCCCTACGCGACGCTGAAGGTCCTCAAGGACCACGGGCTGCGGCTGCTCCTCGTCGGCTACGAGTCGGGGAGCCAGGCGATCCTCAACCGGATCAAGAAGGGGATCCGTCTCGAAGTCGCCCGCGAGTTCACGCGGAACGCCAAGGCGCTGGGCATCAAGATCCACGGTACGTTCATCATGGGGCTGCCCGGCGAGTCGCCGGAGACGATCGCGGCGACGATCCGCTTCGCTCAGGAGATCGACCCCGACACCATCCAGGTGTCCCTGGCCGCGCCGTACCCCGGGACGGCCCTGCACCGCGAGGCGGTCGAGCGCGGCTGGCTGGCCGAGGACGGCCTCGTCGACGGCGACGGCGTGCAGACGAGCGCGCTGAGCTATCCCGGCCTGCCCCGCACGGAGATCTTCACCTCGGTGGACACTTTCTACCGGCACTTTTACTTCCGTCCCCGCAAGATCTTCGCCCTCGCCTCCGAGATGGTCCGCGACCCCGCGACGGGCCGGCGTCGGCTCCGGGAAGGCCGCGACTTCCTCCGGTTTCTCCGGCGCCGGCGCCACGCGCGGTAGCGTGCTGATTCGTCCCCTCAGGTCGTCGTCGTCGACGCCGCGGCCTCGATCCGGGTGCGGCCTCTCATGAGGGAGGCGGCCAGGGCGACGCCCATGAGCAC
>JBGPYK010000315.1:0-4040 GCA_041493245.1 Methylomirabilia bacterium
GACGACTGAGGCGTGGCCCTGCCACGTCGCAGGGAGGAGCGAGGAGCCAACGACGCAGATGGCCCTTTTTCATCGGCCTTCACCCAGCACGTGGGAGGCGTGGTGATGGACTATTCGCCAGCCGTCGGGACCGCGCTCGAAAATGTTCGTCGCGAGGAGCGAGGTCACGGAGACGCGGCCGCCGACCTGGGAGAGGATGTTCTCGGTGCAGGTGACCCAGGCGGCGTCGGGGCCGCCCGCCACGCGGACGTTGGAGATGGTGAAGCGCATCTCGGTGGTGTTGACGAAGATCGTCTCCCACGAATCGCGGACGGCGGCCCAGCCGGCGATCAGCGGCCAGCCCGGGTGCACGCACTGCACGCGCTCGGTGTGGGCCCAGACCGCGTCCATCTCCGCAAGGTCGAGGGTCTCGAACGCCCGGTAGAAGCGCGAGTTCGCCTCCTCGACCTCGGCGAGGTCGTCGTCGCTCATGGCCCGGCGCAGGAGACGACGACGGTCCGTCCCTCGACGCGGACGGGCAGGGGCGTGAGGTGGTCGCCCGCGCAGGGGCCGGACGTGCAAACGCCGCTCTCCGACGCGTAGAGCGCGCCGTGCGTCGCGCAGACGATCTCTCGGCCGTCTTCGCTCAGGAACTCGTTCGGCCAGAGATCGAGCGGTGTGCCTACGTGGGCGCAACGGTTCACGTAGGCGTAGTAGCCACCGTCGTGGTTCAGCGCGAAGCCCTCGACGGTGCGGTCGCCGCACGTGAGCCGGAATTTGGCCGTGCGGCCGGGCGGCAGGTCGCCGGCGGCGCAGCGCCACTCGCCCGGGTCCGCCATATGCCGCATGTTACCATTCACCCCATGCCGGCGATCGACGCGCGCGATGTCACCAAGACGTTCCGCGCGGGGTGGATCCGCCGGCGGGAGACGCGAGCGCTGCGCGGCGTCACCTTGCAAGTGCCTCGCGGAGCCATCTTCGGCCTGCTCGGTCCCAACGGGGCGGGGAAGACGACCCTGCTGTCGATTCTCGCGACCCTCCTCGTGCCCGACCAGGGGTCGGTCACCGTCCTGGGGCACGACGTGGTCCGCGACGCCGCGGCCGTGCGGCGGCGGCTCAACATGGCGAGCGGCAACGCCTCGTTCCTGTGGAGCCTCCGCGCCGAGGAGATCATCGCCTTCTACGCCCGGCTCTACGGGCTGTCCGGGCGACGACTCGCCCGCCGGGTGAACGACCTGATCGAGCTGTGCGAGCTGTCCGAGTACCGCCGCGTCCTCTACAACGAGCTGTCGACCGGGCTCAAGCAGCGACTCGCTCTGGCGAAGTCGCTCGTCAACGACCCCGAGCTGCTCTTCCTCGACGAGCCGACCCTCGGCCTCGACCCCGACATCTCGGTGCGGATGCGGCAACGCATCGCGGCGCTCCGCCGCGAGCGGGGCATGACCATCGTGCTCACCACGCACTACATGCGCGAGGCCGAGGAGCTGTGCGACGAGATCGCGTTCATCAAGGGCGGACGCATCCTCGCCGCGGGCACGGCGGCGGAGCTGAAGCGGCAGATCGGCATCGGCGACGTGATCGCGCTCCGGCTCGATCCGGCGGCGGTGCCGTGGCTCGCCGAGGCCCCCGGCGTGCTGCGCTGCGTGGAGAGCGACGGCCGCGTGGAGTGCACGGTGGACGACGCCGAGAAACGGCTGCCCGAACTGCTGCGTGCGCTCCACGCCGAGGGCGTCGTCGTGCGCGACGTGCAGGTCACCGAGCCCGACCTGGAGGAGGTCTTCGTTGAGCTGGCGCGCTGAGCTGGTGGCGACGTGGGCGTTCGCGCTCCGCAGCCTCCTCATGGCCTCGCGCAACGTCTTCTTCTTTTTCGAGCTGCTGTTCTGGCCGGTGGTGGGCGTGCTCTCCATCGGCCTCATGACGCGCTTCCTCCACCTGGGTGCGCCCGAGACGTCCTTCGTCCTCATCGGGACGATCGCGCTCTCCACGGTCACGGTCTGCCAGCTCGAGGTCGCCTACGCCGTGCTCTACGACGTGTGGAGCAAGTCGATGAAGCACCAGTTCCTGGCGCCGATCGGCGTGCGCCACCTCACGACGGGCTCCTGGTTAGTCGGGACGGTACGGGGTCTCCTCGTCTTCGTCATCCTGGCCGTCCTTTCGCGGTATGCCTTCGACTTCGACGTGCTGGCCGCGGGAGGGCCCGGACTCGCGATTTTCCTGCTCGGCTGCTTCCTGACCGCGTGGGTGGTGGGCGTGTTCGTGTGTACGCTGGTGATGCAGTTTGGAACGCGGGCGGAAGCCTCCGCGTGGGCCAGCGTCAACCTCGTCCTCGTACTGGCGGGGATCTACTACCCCGTTTCCATCCTGCCCGGCCCCGTCGCCGCGCTGGCCGCGGCGATCCCGCTGACCTACTTCCTCGACGCCTACCGAACGCACTACGGCTTCGCCGCGGAGTTCGCGTATCCGGTGACGACGGGGCTCGCGCTATCCGCCGTCTACCTCGCGCTGTCGCACTGGTCGCTGATCGCCGCGATCCAGCGCGCGCGACGCACCGGCCAACTCCTGAAGATGTCGGGCTGAGCGGGTCCCCTCATGGCGTATCCGGTGTCGCTGGCGCTCCGCGTGCGGCGGGCGCGCCGCGTCCTTGCCGTCGGCGCCTCGGCTCGATCGGCTTCGGCAGCGCCTACGCCATCCACGTCTTCTGACACGGGCTCGAGCCCTGTGCGCCTGCAGTTCCTGGGTTCCGGCGACGCGCTCGGCAGCGGCGGGCGCTTTCAGACGTGCTTGCATCTGCACGGCGCCGGCGGTGTCCTCATCGACGTCGGCGCGTCGTCGCTGGTGGCCATGAAGCGCGCGGGCGTCGACCCGTCGTCGATCGGGTGGGTCTTCCTCACGCACCTGCACGGCGATCACTTCGCCGGGCTGCCGTTCCTCATTCTCGACGGCCAGTTCAGTCGGCGCACGCAGCCGCTGACGATCGCCGGCCCGCCCGGAGTGGAGGCGCGCGTCAAGACCGCGATGGAGGTTCTCTTCCCGGGCCTGGCGGGGATCACGCAGCGGTTTCCCGTCGAGTTCGTCGAGTTGGTCGATCGCCGGCCGGCGACCATCGGGCCGGCGACGGTCACGCCATTCGCCGTCGTCCACTCCAGCGGCGCCCCGTCGTATGCGTTGCGCGTGGGGTACGGCGGCAAGGTCATCACGTACTCGGGTGACACGGAGTGGACGGACGCGCTGATGGAGGCGTCGGCGGGTGCCGATGTCTTCGTCTGCGAGGCGTACTTCTTCAACAAGAAGGTGCGATATCACCTCGATTGGGCGACGCTCGCCGCGAACCGGGCGCGTTTGTCGTGCCGGCGGCTCGTGCTGACCCACATGAGCCAGGACATGCTCGACCACCGCGCCGCCGTCGACGCCGAGACCGCCGACGACCTCCTGACCCTGACGATCGAGTAGCATGGAGCACCTGGTCCACAAGGTAAGGCGTTCGCACGCCACGCCACCGATCGACGTCAGCGTCCTCAGTCGGAATTCGCGGCCCACGATTGCCGCAGTGGGGCGGCGCGAGGCGGGGGCACGGGGTCGCGGCGACCCGTTCCTGCCAACCAAACAGCGAGCGCTGACCCACTCGGATGGGAACTGCAAACACGGAAGAGCGGACCTGCCGAGGCCGTGGTCGCGCGACCCCGTGCCCCCGCCTCGCGCCGCCCCACTGCGCGCCACGCGACGGCGGGAGATTCTCGGAACGCTACCGGTTCAGGAACTTCCTCACGCTGGAGGCGATCCCAGCCGGGTCGAGGCCGTGCTTGGCGTAGAGACCTTTGGGGTCGCCGGACTCGCCGAAGCCACGGACGCCGAGACGCTTTAGCGGGGTGGGGAGCAGCTCGCCGAGCACCTCGGCAACGGTGCCGCCCAGCCCGCCCTCGATGGAGTGGTCCTCCACCGTCATGACGTGGCCCGTCTTGCCGGCCGAGCGCAGCAGCAGATCCTCGTCGAGCGGCTTGATCGAGGCGGCGTTGATCACCTCGGCGGAGAGGCCGTCGGCGGCCAGGAGCGTCGCCGCCTGC
>JBGPYK010000298.1:0-4198 GCA_041493245.1 Methylomirabilia bacterium
CCGCGCGTGGCGAACAGGTCGGCGTCCAGGCGTACGCGCGCGCGCCACTCCGCGCGCTGGAGCACCTCCTCGCTGACGCCGACGCCCAGCGTGGCGAGTTGGGCCACGATCGCCGCGTAGTTCATGCGCAGGAGCGTGTTGCCGGCGTCGAAGAAAATGGCGCGCGGGCGGGTCGGGGAGCGGGTCATGCCGGGTCTCGGCACGAGCTTATCACCTTGAATTGGCCGGCGGTGCGGGGCTGGGGCCCACAAGATCGACCCTGCCGCCGACCACTCAGGATGCTCTTCGGGCCTGCGATCACGCAGTGTACACTGTGAGTCATGGAGCAGCCCTACGCGCTCGACTTTCTTCTCGTAGAAGGCGGGGAGGGATGGTATGCGCGGTGTCTCGAATACGACTTCGTGACTCAGGCCGACACCCTCGAGGGTCTCTACCACGAGATCCAGCGCACCGTCAGCGGACATCTCGGGATCAGCTCACAATTGGGACGCCCGCCCTTTGAGGGCTTGGCGCCAGCCGACCGAAAATGCTGGGAGATGTTTGAAAAAGCTGAGTTGGTCCTGCGGCCGCGGACAGCGAGAGTCGGCGCAACCGCGCCAAATCTTCCGCCTCACGAGCTTCGAGAGCTTCGAGTCGCCGTCCTGACCTGACGCCGTGCCCCGGTTCTCCGAGATGCCGACTCTCGGTGAATTCATCGAGAGGGCCAAGAGCCTGGGGATACGCGTCAAGCACAGTCCGGTTCTGATGGATGGTCCACAGGGACCGGTCAGGTTTTACTACCTTCAAGGACGGGACGCGACCCCGTTCGTCGTGCTTCCTGACCTCCGGCAGGATCGACGCCTCGAACGTGAAACCGTCGAGAACTGGTCGAGAACTGGTGCAAGACGCTCGGCCTACCTGGTGAAGACTTCGGTCTAGGCTTGGTCTAGGCTCTTCGTCATAGAGGCGAACGATCTACGCTTATCACCTTGAATTGACGGCCGGCGGCTGGGACACTGTGCGGGTGGACTTCCCGAGTCGGCGCCCCGCCCTGACGAGGCCGGGCCGCATCGCCGTCGTCACCACGATCGCACTCGCGCTCGCCTGGGCCGAGGCCGTGGTCCCCGCGGCGACCATCGCGCAGGGCGGCGCGTCGCGACCGGTGAACGGCCACGGGATGTCGATGTACGGCGATCTGAAGTATCCCGCGGGCTTCACGCACTTCCAGTACGCGAACCCCGACGCCCCAAAGGGCGGCGACGTCAAGCTCGCCACGCTGGGCACCTTCGACACGCTCAACCCCTTCGTCCTCAAGGGTGTCGCCGCCGCGGGTCTGGGCGAGGTCTTCGACACGCTGATGGTCGGGTCCACCGACGAGTCGTTCTCCCAGTACGGCCTCGTCGCCGAGACGATCGAGGTGCCGGCCGACCGCTCGTGGGTCGCCTACACGCTCCGCCCGCAGGCGCGCTTCCACGACGGCAGCCCCATGACGGTCGAGGACGTCATTTGGACGTTCGAGACCCTCAAGACCAAGGGCCAGCCTTTCTACCGGAGCTACTACGCGCAGGTCGTCAAGGCCGAGAAGCTGGGCGAGCGGAAGGTGAAGTTCAGCTTCGGTCCCGGCGACAACCGCGAGCTGCCTCTCATCGTCGGCCAGCTCCCCGTGCTCTCCAAGGCGTACTGGAGCAAGCGCGACTTCGAGAAGACCACGCTCGAGCCCCCGCTGGGGAGCGGCGCCTACCAGATCGAGTCGTTCGAGGCGGGGCGCTCGATCACGTACCGCCGCGTGAAGGACTACTGGGCGGCCAAGCTGCCGGTCAAGGTCGGGCAGGACAACCTCGACACGATCCGCTACGACTACTACCGAGACGCCAACGTGGCGATCGAGGCCTTCAAGGCCGGCCAGTACGACCTTCGCCTCGAGAACGTGGCGAAGAACTGGGCCACCGCGTACACGGGGCCCGCCGTCACGCAGGGGCTCATCAAGAAGGAAGAGATCAAGAACGAGATCCCGACGGGGATGCAGGCGTTCGTCTACAACACGCGTCGCCCCGTCTTCCAGGACTCGCGGGTCCGCCGCGCGCTCGCGTACGCGTTCGACTTCGAGTGGACGAACAAGAACCTCTTCTACGGCGCCTACACGCGCACCAAGAGCTACTTCTCGAACTCCGAGCTGGCCTCGACCGGCCTGCCTGGCCCCGACGAGCTACAGGTCCTCGAGCCGTTCCGGGGCCAGGTCCCGGACGAGGTGTTCACGAAGGAGTACCAGCCGCCGGCGAGCAACGGCTCCGGTAACATCCGCGAAGGCGCGCGCGAGGCGCTGCGCCTGCTCGGCGAGGCGGGCTGGACGGTCAAGGGCGGCAAGCTCGTCAACGCGCGCGGCGAGCCGCTCGCGTTCGAGATCCTCATCGACGAGCCGACCTGGGAGCGCATCGCCCTGCCCTTCGTGAAGAACCTGGAGCGCCTCGGCGTCGCCGCCCGCGTGCGGACCGTCGACGCCGCCCAGTACCAGAAGCGGCTCGAGACCTTCGACTTCGACCTCGTGGTGTTCGTCTGGCGCCAGTCGCTGTCGCCAGGCAACGAGCAGCGCGACTTCTGGGGCTCCCAGGCCGCCCGTGCCAACGGCACCCGCAACCTGGCCGGCATCCGTGACCCCGTGGTCGACAAGCTGATCGAGCTGGTGATCCAAGCGCCGGACCGCAAGGGCCTGGTCGCCCGCACCCGCGCCCTCGACCGCGTCCTGCTCTGGGGCCACGCCGTCATCCCGCACTGGCACATCCAGGTCTTCCGCATCGCCTACTGGGACCGGTTCGCGCGACCCGCGATCGCCCCCAAGTACGCCTTCGGCTTCGACACGTGGTGGATCGACCCCAAGAAGGACCAGGCGCTGCAGCGGCGGAAGGGAGAGACGTCGAAATAGCCGCGCCGGAAGTCTCCGCCCCGCCTCGATGATCGCCTACACCCTGCGCCGTCTCCTGTTCATGATCCCGACGCTGCTCGGCATCATGATCGTCAATTTCGTCATCGTGCAGGCGGCGCCCGGCGGCCCCGTCGACCTCATGATCGCGCGCATCAAGGGGCACTCGGCCGAGGCCACGGCGCGCGTGGGCGGCTCGGCCGGAGGCGAGGTCGGTGGCCCCGCAGCGCAGGGAGCGGCCGCGAGCGGCGAGACACAATATCGCGGCGCGCGCGGCGTCGACCCCGAGTTGATCCGGCAGCTCGAGAAGCAGTACGGCTTCGACCGGCCCGCCACCGAGCGGTTCCTCCTCATGATGGGCAATTACCTCCGGTTCGACTTCGGGCAGAGCTTCTTCCGCGACCAGCAGGTCATCGACCTCATCATCCAGAAGCTGCCCGTCTCCATCTCGCTGGGGCTGTGGACGACGCTGCTGATCTACCTCATCTCCATTCCCCTCGGCGTCGCCAAGGCCGTGCGCGACGGCTCGACCTTCGACGTGTGGACGAGCGCCGTCGTTATCGTGGGCTACGCGATCCCCGGGTTCCTCTTCGCCATCATGCTCATCGTCCTCTTCGCCGGCGGCAGCTTCCTCGCCTGGTTCCCCCTCCGCGGCCTCGTCTCCGACACCTGGACCGCGCTGTCGTGGCCGGCGCGCATCACCGACTACTTCTGGCACATCGCGCTCCCGGTGACGGCGCTCGTGATCGGCGGGTTCGCCAGCCTCACCATGCTCACCAAGAACTCCTTCCTGGAGGAGATCAACAAGCAGTACGTGATCACCGCGCGGTCCAAGGGTCTGAGCAAGCGCCGCGTGCTGTACGGCCACGTCTTCCGCAACGCGATGCTGCTCGTGGTGGCCGGCTTCCCCGCCGCCGTCGTGCACATCTTCTTCACGGGGGCGCTCCTCATCGAGGTGATCTTCTCCCTGGACGGGCTCGGCCTCCTTGGCTTCGAGGCCGCCATCAACCGCGATTACCCGATCATGTTCGGGGCGCTCTACGTCTACACGCTGGTCGGCCTCGTTCTGAACTTGATCAGCGATCTGACCTACGCCGCGATCGATCCTCGTATCGATTTCGCCCGCCGCGACCGGTAGGCCGATGAAAAGGGCCCATCTGCGTCGTTGGCTCCCTCGGCCCTCCCTGCGGCGTATGCGGCATACGCCTCAGTCGGGTCCTCAGTCGCCGCCTAGCATCTGGACCCTTTTGATCGGCCTACGGTGTCTCACGGACACTGAGGGACCGCGGCGATGACGCTGAG
>JBGPYK010000041.1:0-11252 GCA_041493245.1 Methylomirabilia bacterium
CCCGTGTGCGCGTTCATGAATCATTCGGCTGGGAGCCTGTCGGAGTATCGAGGAGCGCCACGGCTTCGCCGGGGTGCTCCGACCGTTGGGGGGTATGGGGGGCCATGTCGGGGCCCTCCATCAAAAAAATCCAGATGCTAGGCGGCCGTAGTGCGAGGTGAGCGCTGGTCGCCAGCGCGAGCCGAGCGGTGAAATGATCGAGATCATCTTCGGGCCGTTGAAGCGTCGGCTCGGTCGTCGAACGACCTCGCCTCCTACTGCCACGCGGATGGGCCCTTTTCATCGGCCTGCTACACGAGCGACGCGGCCGAGGGCGGCGGCGACTATCTTCATCGCGGCGCCCATCCCTCGGCTCAGCGCGATAGCGTCCGCGAGCGCCTTCGGCCTAGCCAGTATGGCACGCAGGGCCTGGCTGCGACTGACGCGCCCTCCGGGCTCGACCAGCGCCGCCAGATCGGGCGGGACGCCGGCCGTGGCGGCGTCCGAGACCGCGCGGACGACCGCCGCGGCAACGCCCATCGCCCGCGCCCACTCGAGGAGCGCCGCGGATTCCATGTCGACGGCGACGGCGCCGGTCTCGATCCAGAGACGCGCCTTCTCGCCCGCGGTGAGGACGACGTCGGCGACGGTGAGGAGGGTACCCGCCCGGCCGAGCGGCGGGAGAGCGGCGGTCGCGAATCGCACGCCGTCCGGACCGATCACGGCCTCGGGAACGACGAGGGCGCCGGCGGCGAGGTCGGGCGCGAGCCCGCCGCATGCCCCGGCGGAGACGACGAGCGTCGGGCGGCGCCAGGCGGTGGCACGCTCGGCGAGGCGGGCCGCGCGCAGCCCCACGCACGCCACCTCGAGGGCGCCGCCGCGATAGTGCGGCCAATGGCTGGTGGAGACTGCGGTGAGGCCCAGGTGGCGGGCAAGGCTGCGGGCCTCGACGTCGATGGCCGCCAGAACGAGGATCTGGCTCACGCCCCGCGGGCGGGCTCGGACGCCGCTTCGGCCGGCGGGTGCTCGGCCTTGCGCCGGAGCCACGCCTCGTAGGACTTGCCGGCCGCAGTGTCCTTCCCGGTGAACCTGATCGTGCGGATCTCGGCGTAGCGGATGGTGAACGGGCCGTCTCCGGCGCAGTCGAACATCCGAACGAATGGTTGCGTGGCCTCGGCGCTGCGGTTGAAGAGATAGCCGACCACCTCGGAGCCGTCGTGCCGCACGAGGGTGACGTCCCCGCGGTAATCGAAGGCTCGATCGATGACGGCCTCGAGGGGCATCTCGTCGCCGATGACCGGGTCCCAGCCCTCCAGCCGACTCTCGCGCGTGCTGGCGGGCCCATCCTCCCCCGACATCACAGCTTGCCGGTGAGGGTGGCGATGACGGTGTCGCGGAGGCCGCGGAACGAGCCGAACGTGTGGTTGACGGCGGTGGGCTCGTGGCCGCAATGCACCATGCAGTCCTGGCACTTGTCGTTGCCGCTCGCCCGGCCGTACTGCTCCCACCGCGTCGTCTCGATCAGCTCCTTGAAGGTCTCGGCATAACCTTCCTGCAGGAGGTAGCAGGGACGCTGCCATCCGAACATGTTGTAGGTGGGGTTGCCCCAGGGCGTGCACTCGAAGTCCTGTTTGCCCATGAGGAATTGCAGGAACAGCGGCGACTGGTTGAACTTCCACCGCCGCTTCGGGTTCTCCAGCATCTTCCGGAACAGCTCCTGGGTCTTCTGCCGCCGGAGGAAGTGCTCCTGGTCCGGCGCCTTCGCGTAGCTGTACCCCGGAGAGAGCATCATGCCCTCGACGCCGAGGTCCATCATCTCGTCGAAGAACATCTGCATCCGCATGGGCGAGGCCCCGTCGAAGAGGGTCGTGTTGGTCGTCACGCGGAACCCGCGCTTGAGCGCTTCGCGAATCCCCTCGACCGCCTGGTCGTAGACGCCCGCGCGGCAGACGGCGTCGTCGTGCTCCTCCCGCAAGCCGTCCATGTGGACGCTGAAGCTCAGGTACTTCGAGGGCCGGAACACGCCCTCGTCGAGTCTCTCCTTGAGCAGGATCGCGTTGGTGCAGAGGTAGACGTACTTCCGGCAAGCGACCAGCGCCTCGACGAGAGGCCCGATCTCCGGGTACATGAGCGGCTCGCCGCCGGGGATGGACACCATCGGCGCCCCACACTCGTCGACCGCCTTCAGGCACTGCTCGACGGTGAGGTGCTTGCGGAGGATCTGCGGGGGATACTGAATCTTGCCACAGCCCGCGCAGGCCAAATTGCAGCGGAACAGGGGCTCGAGCATCAACACCAGCGGGTAGTGCTTCCGCCCCTTGAGCCGCTGCCGGATCACGTAGGAGGCGACGGCCCACATCTGCGAAACTGGTACGCTCATGCCCTCGGGACTCCTCTTGTGCCGATAGCGCTCCGCAACGGCCCCAGGCCGGCACAGGCCCCAACGGCCAGCGCCATCAGGGCGTGCAGGACGAAGCCGGTGGCGAGCAACCGCCACTCGCCGATCCACGCCGTCACGGCCAGATTGAACCCAAGCACGCTGTAGTATAACGCGATGCCGGCCCCCACCCGACCTCCACGGACATCGGCTACGCGGCCAGAAACCCGGGCCACGGTTGTCCGCGGACCGGAGCCCCGGCCGCCTGCAGCAGGCCACCCACGGCTCAAGCCGGCCGCCAACCCTCCGATACAACAATACCCGCCGATGCTCGCCGCGCCGACGACCCACCACCCGGCGAAGTTGGATAGAGGCACCCCGAAGTAGACGCCGCCATCCGGATAGAAGAAGATCCGCCCGAGAAACCATCGGTCTCCCCGCACGGCCGCGGGGTCGATGACGAGGTCCAGCATCATCATGAGGAAGCCCGCGAACAGGGCCAGCGCGGGCGCCGAGGCGTGCCGGCCCGCGAGCGCAAAGCGGGCCAGGCAGAAGGCCGCGTACGCCAGGAACGTGAAGGAGAGCGGGTCGAAGAAGGGGATGTCAGCGACGTAGACCTCCTGCCCGCGCGTGATCCCCGTGTAGTGGTAGAGCCCGAAGGGGATGCCCACGTGGGTGGAGCAGAATTCGGCCAGCCAGGCGATCGGCCAGACGACGGCGCCGAAGAGCAGGGTACGGCGCAGCCCGAGGTCGCGTCCACCCGCGACGAGGAAGGCGGCCAGAAACAGGAAAACGTACGGTCGCAGCAGCAGGCTACCGACGAGGAGATCCATTTTCCGATTGTGAATCCGCATGTTACCATCAGCCCCCGTGACGGCCCTCGACTCCGCGATCAGCCGAGCCCAAGCCTATTTGCTGGGCGCCCAGGCGGCGGACGGTCACTGGGTTGGCAAGCTCGAAGCCAACACGACCATCACCTCTGAGTACCTCCTCCTGTGCCACCTGATCGATCGGGTGAACACGGACCGAGAGCGCCGGGCGGTCCGGTATTTTCGCCGTCGCCAGCGCACAGATGGAGGGTTCAACCTCTTCGAGGGCGGCCCCACGAACCTCTCGGCGACGATCAAGGCGTACTTCGCCATGAAGATGGCCGGCGTTCCCGTCGACGACGAAGCGATGGTTCGCGCCCGCGAGCGCATCCTCGAGATGGGTGGCCCCGTCAAGGCCGATGTCTTCACCAAGATCCAGTTAGCGCTGTTCGGCGAGTACGACTGGAACGGTGTGCCGGCCATGCCGGTTGAGATCATGCTGTCCCCGCCCTGGTTCTTTTTCAGCCTGTACGAGGTCTCGTACTGGTCCCGGACCGTCATCGTGCCGCTCCTCGTCGTCATGGACCGCAAGCCCGTCAAGTGGCTACCGCCCCACCTCTCGCTCGACGAGCTGTGGCCGGTACCCCGCGAGAAGGCAAGCCTCCGCTTCCCGCGCGTGCCCAATCCGTTCACGTGGCGCTCGCTCTTCTGGAAGAACTTCTTCATCGCCGTGGACGACGGCCTCAAGATCTGGGAGCGCTTCTCGCCCCGCCCACTCCACAAGCGTGCCGTCGAGGCGGCGCGGCTCTGGATCGAGGAGCGCCTCGCGCTTCCCGGTGGGCTGGGCGGCATCTACCCGGCCATGGCCAACTCGATCCTCGCCATGCGGCTCCTCGGCTATCCCGACGACCACCCGCTCGTGCTGGGGCAGTTGAAGGAGATCGAGGCGCTCGCTGTCGAGGACGGCGAGGAGTTGCAGTACCAGCCCTGCCCGTCGCCGGTGTGGGACACATCGCTCACGATGAACGCGCTGGTCGAGAGCGGGCTGCCGGCCGATCACCCGGCGCTCCACCGCGCGGCGGAGTGGCTGGTCGAGCGCCAGATCCTGGTGGCCGGGGACTGGCAGATCAAGCGTCCCTACGTGCAGCCCGGCGGCTGGGCCTTCCAGTACCATAACGACTTCTATCCCGACCTCGACGACACCGCCATGGTGCTCATGGCCTTCGAAAAAGTCGCCGGGCTCGACCCCGACCGCCTGCGCTCCGCGAAGGAGCGGGGGCTCGGCTGGTTCCTCGGCATGCAGGGGCAGGACGGCGGCTGGGCGTCCTTCGACGCCGACAACAACCGCCTCTACCTCAACAACATCCCCTTCGCCGACCACGGCGCGCTGCTCGACCCCTCGACGGAAGACCTCACGGGCCGGGGGGTCGAGCTACTGGGAACGCTCGGCTACGGCCGCGACTTCGAGCCCGCCCGGCGCGCCCTGCACTTCATGCGCCATACACAACGCCACGACGGTCCATGGTTCGGGCGCTGGGGCGTCAACTATATCTACGGCACCTGGTCGGTGATGCGGGGCCTCCGCGCCATCGGTGAGGACATGGGACAGGACTACGTCCAGCGCGCGGTCCGCTGGATCGAGCAGCACCAGAACGACGACGGCGGCTGGGGGGAAACGTGCGAGAGCTACGACAACCCCGAGCTGGCGGGCGTCGGCGAGTCGATCCCCTCGCAGACCGCGTGGGCCCTGCTCGCCCTGCTCGCCGCCGGACGCGCGCGGAGCGCTGCCGTCGAGCGCGGCGTGCATTATCTCCTCAAGATGCAGCGGGCGGACGGCGCGTGGGAGGATACGCTGTGGAACGCCACCGGGTTCCCGCGCGTGTTCATGCTGAAGTACCACCTCTACGCGAAGTACTTCCCGCTGTGGGCGCTAGGGGTGTACCGCCGCGCCGTGCATGGCTGACCGGCCGCTGTCACCGGTCCTCGTCCCCTTCGAGGCGCTCGGCCGCTGGACCAGCCGCATCGTCGCCGCGCTCGGCGGCTTCGGCACGTTCATGGCACTCGCGCTGGCCACGATCGTGTCGCCGCCGTTCAAGTTCCGCGCGTTCGTCGACCGGATCGACTACATCGGCTTCCGCTCCCTGCTGATCATCCTGCTCACCGGCGCCTTCACGGGGATGGTGCTGGGCTTGCAGATCTACGTGACGCTGTCGCGCTTCGGCTCCGAGGCCTTCCTCGGGCCCGCGGTGGCGCTGTCCCTGATCCGAGAGCTGGGCCCCGTGCTGGCGGCGTTGATGGTCACGGGCCGGGCGGGCTCGGCGCTCACGGCCGAGATCGGGATCATGCGGATCACCGAGCAGATCGACGCGCTGACCGTCATGGCGCTGAACCCGTTCCGCTACCTGGTGGCGCCATCGATCCTCGCGGGGATCGTCACGTTCCCGCTCATGACCGCGCTCTTCGACGTGGTGGGCATCTTCGGCGGCTATCTGGTCGGCGTC
Organism: Methylomirabilia bacterium; assembly: GCA_041493245.1. GTDB lineage: Bacteria > Methylomirabilota > Methylomirabilia > Rokubacteriales > CSP1-6 > DATHGT01. The sequence continues at coordinate 5,667 of JBGPYK010000041.1, forward strand.
GAGCTGCTGGGGCTCTCGCAGGGCACCTACTTCGGCGAGATGCAGACCTTCGTCGACATGCGCGACATCATGACGGGGTTCTGGAAATCGCTCTCGTTCGGCATCGTCGTGACGTGGGTGTGCACGTACAAGGGCTTCCACGCGGGCCACGGCGCCGAGGGCGTGGCGCGGGCGACGACGCAGGCCGTGGTGCTGGCGTCCGTGCTCATCCTCGTCTGGGACTACTTCCTCGGCACGGTGCTGCCGTGATCAAGGTGGAGGGATTGACCAAGTCGTTCGGCGCGCAGCGGGTCCTGCGCGGGGTCGACCTCGAGGTGCCCGACGCCTCCATCACCGTCATCATCGGCCGCAGCGGTGGCGGCAAGTCGGTGTTCCTCAAGCACCTGCTGGGGCTCGTCCGCCCCGACGGCGGCCGCGTCGTCGTCGACGGCGTCGACGTGACCCAGCTCCGCGGCCGGGCGATGGACCGGGTCCGCGAGCGTTACGGCGTGGTCTTCCAGGGCGGCGCCCTCTTCGACTCGCTCACCTGCGCGGGGAACGTCGCCTTTCCGTTGCGCGAGAAGACGCGGCTCACCCGCGCGCAGATCGCCGAGCGCGTGGCCACGGGGCTCGCCCGCGTGGGCCTGGCCGACGTGGGCGCCAAGTATCCGGCCGAGGTATCGGGCGGGATGCGCAAGCGCGTGGCGATCGCGCGGGCCCTCGTGACGGAGCCCGCGATCGTCTTCTTCGACGAGCCCACCACCGGGCTCGATCCGATCCTCGTCAACACCATCCACGGGCTGATCGTCGAGCTGCACCGGCGGCTCCGTTTCACCGCGGTGATGGTCAGCCACGAGATCCCGGAAATCTTCCAGATCGCGGACTCGGTGGCCATGCTGCATGAGGGGCGGATCGTGGAGGTCGGCCCGCCGGACGTCATCCAGGCGTCGGCCAACCCGATCGTCCAGCAGTTCATCCGCGGCGAGCCCGAACCTCGTACGTAGACCCAGGAGCCAGTCGGAGGATCGAGGAGCGCGCCGGCTCCGCCGGGGGGCTCCGAGCGTTGGGGAGTATGGGGGGCCATATCGGGGCCCCCCATGTCCAATAAGGAGGACAGGATGGAGCGGACGAAGATCAACGTCGCCGTGGGGCTCTTCCTCGTTGTCGGAATCTCGGCATTGGCATACCTTTCAATTAGACTCGGGAAGGTTACGTTCCTCGGGGGCTCGGGCTACGTGGTCTCCGCCGACTTTCCCTCGGTCGGTGGGCTCAAGGCCGGCTCGAGCGTGGAGATCGCGGGAGTGCAGATCGGCCGCGTCGAGTCGATCGGCCTCGCGGACTATCAGGGGCGGGTGGTCCTCCGGCTCGACGGGGACGTGAAGATCCAGGAGGACTCCATCGCTTCGATCAAGACCAAGGGGCTGATCGGCGAGAAGTACATCCGTATCAGCCCGGGCGGCTCGGACAAGATCATCCCCCCCAATGGGCGTATCCGCGAGGTCGAGCCTCCCGTCGACCTCGAGGAGCTGATCTCGAAGTACATCTTCGGCAAGGTGTAACGAGGAGGTTGTTGATGATCCGGCATCACTGTCGTGTCGCGGCTGCGGTCGCGCTCGTGATCGGTCTCGTGCTCGTCCGCGACGTCTGGGCGGGCACCCCGACCGATCAGCTCCGGTCCCAGATCAACCGGGTCGTCAAGACGATCGAGGATCCCGAACTGCGGAAAGAGAGCAAGAACACGGAGCGCCGGACGGCGGTCCGGAAGGTGGCCGATGAGATCTTCGACTTCACCGAGACGGCCAAGCGCTCGCTGGCCCGCCACTGGCTGCAGCGCAGCCCGGCCGAGCGCAAGGAGTTCGTCGATCTCTTCGCCAACCTGCTGGAGCGCTCGTACATCTCGAAGATCGAGCTGTACAACGGGGAAAAATTTGCCTACCTGGGGGACACGATCGACGGCGACCAGGCGACGGTCCGGACGAAGATCGTCACCAAGCAGGGCTCCGAGATCCCCATCGACTACAAGATGCTGCGAGGCCCGGGTGACCGGTGGCTCGTGTACGACGTCATGATCGAGGGCGTCAGCCTGATCGCGAACTACCGCACGCAGTTCAACAAGATCATCCAGACCTCCTCGTACCAGGAGCTCGTCCATCGGATGAAGGCCAAGCAGTCCGAGTTCCTGCACGACCAGAAGCGGACTTCGGAACGGTCTTAGCTCGTGCCCCACGCTCGATTGCTCCCCCTGCTCGAGGCCCACGGCTTCGACTTCTTCGCGGGCGTTCCCTGCTCGCTGATCGAGGGGCTCATCCGGGCGCTCGAGCGGCATCCGCGACTGCCTTACGTCCCCGCCGTGCGTGAGGACGTGGCCGTCGGCCTAGCCGCCGGTGCCTGGCTCGCCGGGCGGCGACCGGTCGTCTTGATGCAGAACTCCGGCCTCGGCACGAGCCTCAACGCGCTGGCCTCGCTCTCGCTGATGTACCGGCTGCCCGCACTCCTGCTCGTGACCTGGCGCGGCCACCGAGGCAAGGACGCGCCCGAGCACATCCTGATGGGCGAGATCACTCCGCGACTGCTCGACCTGCTCGGGGTACCGCACCGCGTGCTCGGCAGCGCATCGCCGGCCGACGACCTGGCGTGGGCGGCGGCCGAGATGGACGCGCGCCACGCACCGGTGGCTCTCCTGGTCACGGCGGAGAAGGGCTCCGCCTCCCTTCCGGCGGCCGAGAGCGCGCCCGAAGCCCGCTCTTCGGCCTGCCTCCCCCCCAGGAGCGCTTGCGCGGGTGAAACCCGCGCTCGAACGGCGTCATCTCAACCCGTGACGGACGAGTTGACGCCGAAAATATCCAGGTTGGCGGCGCTCGAGATCGTCGTCAAGGAACTGGGGACGGAGCCGGCCATTCACGCCAACGGGTACATGTGCCGGGAGTCGTTCTCGATCGCCGACCGCCCGCAGAACTTCTACATGATCGGGTCGATGGGGCTGGCCTCCGCGATCGGCCTCGGGCTCGCGCTCGCCCGTCCCGAGCCGAAGACCGTCGTCCTCGACGGCGACGGCAATCTCCTGATGAACCTCGGCATCCTCCCCATGGTCGGAGCGCTCGCCCCCACGGGGCTCGTGCACTGCGTGTTCGACAACGAAGTGTACGGCTCGACGGGCAACCAGGCCTCGCTCTCCCGCGAGATCCGGCTCGACCGGCTGGCCGCCGCCGCCGGCTACCGGCGCGTGGCGGCGGCCACCGAGCCCGCGGAGATCAGCGCGGCGCTCGGAGAGATGCTGGCGAGCCCCGGTCCGCACTTCCTGCTCGTCAAGGTGACGACCGAGGAGACCGACGCGCCGCGGATCCCGCACGCGCCCGAGGCGATCCGCGATCGATTTCGGCGGAGCGTGGCCACGGCGTGAAGGCGATCATCCTGGCCGCGGGCGTCGCGCGTCGGCTGGCCCCGCTCACCGACCGCACCCACAAGTGCCTGTTCCCCGTGGGCGACCGGCCGCTTCTGGTACGGATGCTGGCCGCGCTCGAGTCCGTGGGCGTGGGCGAGACCGTGCTCGTCGTGGGGCACTGCGCCAACCAGGTGCGCGCGGTGGCGGGCGACCGGCTCGGCACGATGCGCGTCTCCTACGTGGAGAACCCCGACTACACGCGGGGATCGGTCCTCTCGCTCTACGCCGCGCGCGCCCACCTCGGTGAGCCGGCGCTGGTCATGGACGCCGACGTGCTCTTTCCCCGGGAATTCCTTCGCCGCCTGGCCGGCGCGGCGGCGCCGAGCGCCTTCCTCATCGACCGCGGCTTCCAGGACACCGGGGAAGAGGTGAAGTTCTACACGCGGGGCGACCGGGTGATCGCGCTCGGCAAGAAGGTCGTGCCCGAGTCGTGGGAGCAGGTCGGCGAGGGCATCGGCTTCTTCAAGTGCGGCGCCGAGGCCGGGCCCGAGCTGGTCCGCCTGCTGGAGCAGGTCATCCGCGAGGGCGACGAGTTCAGCGAATACGAGGACGCCCTGCACCTGCTCGTCATGCGCCGCCACGTCGGCTGGGTCGACGTCACCGGCCTGCCCTGGACAGAGATCGATTTCGCTGAGGATCTGCGCCGCGCCCGCGACGAGGTGCTCCCACACGTCGTCCGGCTGGACGGCGTGTGATCACCGAAGCGACCCTCTATCTCGCCACCCCCGAGGACGCCCGCGGCGCGCTGCTCTCCGTCGTCGGGCAACCCGTCGCCTTCCACGCCCTCGTCGCCGCCATCCGCGCCGGCTGCCGCCGGATCTCGGTGCCGGCGGGCTTCCGCGGCACGGAGGTCGAGCGCGCGATCGCCGCGAGCCCTCGTGCCCGGGCCGCCACGGTGTGGCTCGACGGTGAGGCCGACCCGCCGAGCGGCCCGTCGCTCCTCCTCCCCGCCGCTGCGCTCGTCCCCGCCGCCGATCTTCGGCGGATGATGCTCCAGGGGGACGCGGGCATCACCGTCCTCGCCCCCGACGCCAGCGCTCCCGTCGTCGCTGCCCCTACGGACCTCACGCGGGCGCTGTGGTCGGAGATCCGTGCCGAACGACCCCTGGCCCCGAGTCTCCGACGGATGATCGAGGACCACGCGCCAGGGCGCGCCGCCGACTGGTACGTCCATGTGACGAGCCCGCGGGGCGCGCGCGAGGCCGAGACGCTGCTCTACGGCACACTGGGAAGCCCCATCGACACTCCGCTCGACACGGCCTTCCACCGGCGGCTCTCACGGCCGCTCACACGGATCGCCATCACCTTGGGGCTGACGCCGAACCACGTGAGCCTGCTGAGCCTGCTGGTGGGACTGCTCGCCGCGTGGGGCTTCTGGCGCGCCACGCCGGCCAGCGCCGTCCTCGGCCTCGCGCTGTACGCTGTCGCGGTCGTCCTCGATCACTCGGACGGCGAGGTCGCGCGGTTGACGCTGGCCGAATCGCGATTTGGCGAGTGGCTCGACGTCGCGAGCGACACCGTCACCCACGCGCTCCTCGTGCTGGCCATGGGTGTGACCGCGCAGCAGGCGGCGGGACGCGGCGCCGTGGAGCTCGGCGTGCTGGCGGCGATCGGCGTGGTGGTGAGCGCGATGATCGCGAAGACCTCGCCGCGGAGCGCCGGTGGCGGCATCGGTCACCTCCTGGACGCGCTCGGCAATCGCGACGGCTTCTACGCCATGCTCATCAGCTTCATCCTGGCCCTCGCCGCCGCGCCCGCGTTTCTGCCGCTCCTGATGATCGTCGTCGCCGCCGGCTCCCACGCCTACTGGCTCACCAGCCTCGCCTACCGACTCCTCGCCCGCTAGCCGGCTTGCTTCCAAAGGCCCATCTGCGTGGTCGTCGGAGGTGAGGCCGTCCGACGGCCGAGCCGACCCTTCAGAGGCTCGACAATTGGCGCCCTTGGCCGCACGCTCAGCGTACAGGGAGTACGCCTCGCGTGCGGCCGGCGGGCGCCGCCTCGCATCTGGACCTTTTTGATGGGGGGCCCCGACATGGCCCCCCATACCCCCCCAACGCTCGGAGCGCCCCGGCGAAGCCGGGACGCTCCTCGATACGCCGACAGGCGTCTCGTCGAGTAGGTCGCTGACTCAGGTCGCGGTCTCGCGGGCGAGGAGTCGGCGCTCG
>JBGPYK010000392.1:0-3494 GCA_041493245.1 Methylomirabilia bacterium
CGACCTCACGGCGCTCCCGCGTGAAGCGATCGAGGAAGTACTGCACCTGCTGGTTGATCGGGACGTAGTAGGCAGGCACGGGAGTCTGGACGGCCGCGCGGGCGAGGCGGCTGGACTCGGCGAACGCTTCGGCCCAGGGATCCACCTCCACGACGGGTCGCCACGGCTGCGCGTCAGGCGGGCGCTGAGCCGGATCCTCGAGCGCGGAACCGCCTTCGTCTACGGACGGTTCCACGGATAGGTCGAGTGACATGACGCCATCGCGTAACGGAGACCGCGCAGCCTCTTCGAGAGCCGGCGACAACGGAAATGGCTCGGCGGCGGCGGGTATGGACCTACCCGACCCGAAAACCGCGAGAAAACCGCCAACCACGACCAAGAAACGGGTGCGAATCGCCATAGAAGGATGAAAGCCCACCGGTTTTGTACCATGCAGACCAGCGCCGGTCAACGAAACTTGACACCGGGCCTCGAGGAGAAATAAAGTGAATCTACCATTCTGCCTAATTTCTCAATCACTTAGGAAATCGGTCGGCGAGGAGGGAGGAGGAAGGAGGAAACACGCGTTCCGTCAGGCTCGGTCAATCGTCGAACCGGGGTCCAATCCCCACATCACTTGGAGGTCGAGCGCTGTGAAGAAACTGATCGCGCTGTCCGTCGCTGCAGTGTTCGCGCTGGGAGCGGCCGGCTTGGCCGTCGCCCAGGACAAGAAGGCTGACGACAAGAAGATGGAAAAGTCGGACATGAAGGCCGAGAAGAAGGCCGACAAGAAGCCGACGACCAAGACAGCCAACGGCACCGTCAAATCGGCCGCCGCCGACAGTGTCGTCGTCGCCGGCAAGGACAAGGGCAAGGATGCCGAGTGGACGTTCGCTGTCGACCCGAAGACCAGCATCAAGAAGGGCGGCAAGGCGATCACCGCCGCTGACATCAAGGCGGGAGACTCGGTCACCGTGAAGTATACGGAGCACGACGGTAAGGCCATGGCGCAGTTAGTCACGGTGAAGGCCCCCGCGGCGGCGAGCGCCAAGAAGATGGACGACAAGAAGATGGAAAAGATGGAGACCAAGCCGGCCGACAAGAAGTAGCAAGACCCATGTAGGCGCCCGCGGATCGCGGGCGCCTACCATGTCCCGTTTGCCTCAGTCCGTTCGTTCTCGCGATTCCTCCGGCGGCCGTGTCCGCCAGCGGTTATGCATCCAGAGCCACTGCTCGGGCGTCTCGCGGACGGTCGTCTCGATCGCCTCGGTGCATCGGGCGGTCAGCGCGACGACGGCCGCCTCCAGGTCTCCCGCGTCGGGCAGGGGTAGTGCGGGCCTGACCACGACGCGGTGGGTGCCGGCGTCTTCGCGTCGGATGAACGTCGGCACGATCGGCGTTCCGGTGCGGATTGCCAGGACCGCGATGCTCTTCGAGGTGCTCGCCGGCCGCCCGAAGAAAGGGACGAAGACACCTTCCCGGCGGGAGGCGTTCTGATCGAGGAGGATCCCCACCATGCCGTAGCCGGCGAGCGCCCGCAGCACCGGGCGCAGGGCCGCGCGCTTGTCAATCAGGTCCACGCTCGTCTTCTGCCGGAGACGCGTCACCAGGCCGTCGAGCCATGGGGCGTCGAGCGGTCGTATCACGACGCTCAGCGGGTAGCCGGTGACGTGGTTGGCGGCGGGCAGTAGCTCCCAGTTGCCGAGATGGGCGGTCAGGAGCAGCGCGCGACCGTGCGTGTCCATCACCGCCCGGAGATGTTCGAGGCCGTCGATCCTGACCCGGGCCAGCGTCGCCTCAAGCGGGCGCGCCAGCATCGCGGCCAACTCCACGACCATGAGGCCGAGGTGCTGGTACGAGCGGCGGCAGATCCGGCGGCGCGCAGCTGGGGAAAGCTGGGGGAAGGCCTGGGCCAGGTTCGCGAGGGCCGTTCGACGGCGGCCCACGGTGCAGACGTACGCCACATCTCCGAGCCGCCGGCCGATCCACCGTGCGGCGGGCCACGGCAGCCGAGCCGCCGCCGCGCTCAGCACGCGGGGCGCTACGTCGATGGTGTGGACTGCCTCCGGCGCTCGCGCAGGATCTCGATGCCGATGGGGATCACGGACAGCACGATGACGACGATCACCACGAAGTGGATGTGGCGATCGATATTGGGCACGGCGCTACCCAGGAGGTAGCCCGCCCCCGTCATGCTGAACACCCACCCGATCCCCCCCGCCACGTTGTAGAAGAGGAAGCGCGGGTAGGCCATCTCGCCGACGCCGGCCACGACGGGCGCGAAGGTCCGGATGATCGGGACGAACCGCGCGATGACGATCGTCTTGGCGCCGTGGCGCGCGTAGAACTCCCGCGTGCGCTGGACGTGGCGCGGATTGAAGAGCCGCGACTTCTCACGCGTGAACAGCCGGGGGCCAATCCGCGCCCCGATCGCGTACCCCATGCTGTCGCCCGTGATGGCGGCGACGATCAGCAACACGTGTAGCCACCAAATGTTGAGGACGCCAGCGGCGGCGAGGAGGCCGGCCGTGATCAGCAGCGAGTCACCGGGGAGGAAGAACCCCACGAGCAGCCCCGTCTCGGTGAACACGATCGCGACCAGGAGAACGTAGCCGCCCCAACGGATCAGGGCTTCGAGCGACTGGGCGCCCGTCAGCAGGCCGTAGAGGAACTCCACGCAGGGCTACTTGCCGCGTGTCGCCGGGTTCACCGCGGCGGGGACGACGGGCGCCTCCACTTGGATGCGCATGGCGTAGAACGACCTCCAGACGAAGATCATCGACAGCACGAAAAACACCGCGGCCAGCATGCGACTGAACCCCGCCCCGCGCTCCGCCGTCAGCGTAACCCCGAGCTCGACAGCGAGCAACCCGAAGAGCGTCGTGAACTTGATGACGGGGTTCATGGCCACGGAGGAGGTGTCCTTGAAGGGATCGCCTACCGTGTCGCCGATAACCGTCGCCGCGTGGAGCGCACTGCCCTTTTCCTTCAGCTCCACCTCGACGATCTTCTTGGCGTTGTCCCAGGCGCCGCCCGCGTTGGCCATGAACACCGCCTGGAAGAGGCCGAAGAGCGCGATAGAGATGAGGTAACCGATGAAGAAGTAGGGCTCGAGGAAGGCGAAGGCGAGCGTGGAAAAGAAGACGGTCAGGAAGATGTTGAACATCCCCTTCTGGGCGTACTGCGTGCAGATCTCGACAACGCGCTTGCTGTCGGCCACCGAGGCCTTGGTCGCGCCTTCGAGCCTGATGTTGGCCTTGATGAACTCGACGGCGCGATACGCGCCCGTCGTGACCGCCTGGATCGACGCCCCGGTGAACCAGTAGATGACGGCGCCGCCGGTGATGAGGCCGAGGAGGAAGGGCGGGTGCAGGAGCGAGAGCTTGTCGAGGTTCTGGGTGAGCCCGGCGGTGAGGATGACGATGATGGAGAAGATCATGGTGGTGGCGCCGACCACCGCCGTTCCGATGAGCACGGGCTTGGCCGTCGCCTTGAAGGTGTTTCCCGCGCCGTCG
>JBGPYK010000261.1:0-4558 GCA_041493245.1 Methylomirabilia bacterium
AGACGTGGGAGCCCGTCACGCTCCTCGACTTTTCGTCGCAGGGCGGCTTCGCGGCCGCCGTCGAGATGTGCAACGGGGTGGGCGAGTGCCGCAAGACGCTCGAGGGGACGATGTGCCCCTCGTACATGGCCACGCGGGACGAGGAGCACTCCACGCGAGGCCGGGCCAACGCCCTGCGCGCGGTGCTCTCCGGCCGCCTGCCCGCCGCCGAGTTCACGGGGCGGCGGCTCTACGAGGTCATGGACCTCTGCCTCGAGTGCAAGGGGTGCAAGGCCGAGTGCCCGGCGAACGTGGACATGGCCAAGCTGAAGTACGAGTTCCTCCACCACTACCATGCCGCCAACGGCCTGCCGCTGCGCAACCGGCTCTTCGGTCACATCGCGCGGCTCAACGCGCTGGGCGCGCGGATGCCCGCGCTCTTCAACCGGCTGTCGGCGCTCGCGCCGAGCCGCTGGCTGCTCGAGAAGATCGCCGGCATCGACCGCCGCCGCCCGCTGCCGCCGCTGGCCGCCGAGACCTTCACCGACTGGTTCGCCCGCCGCCCGGCCCGCGGCGAGGCCGCCCGCGGCGACGTCGTGCTCTTCCACGACACCTTTGTGACCTACAACGCTCCCGAGATCGGGCGCGCGGCCGTCGAGGTGCTCGAGGCGGGCGGCTACCGCGTCGTCCTCGTGGACCGGAAGTGCTGCGGCCGCCCGCTGATCTCCAAGGGGATGCTCGACGTTGCCCGCGAGCACGCGGCCTGGAACGTCGCGCGCCTGGCCCCCCACGCGCGCCTCGGTGTCGCGATCGTCGGGCTCGAGCCCTCCTGCCTGCTCACCCTCAAGGACGAGTACGTCGATCTGCTGCGCACCGACGACGCGCGGGCCGTGGCGGGCCAGAGCGTGTTGCTCGAGCAGTTCCTGCTCCGAGAGCGCGAGCGCGGCCTGACCCTGCCGTTCGCCGGGAACGGGCGGAAGGCCCTCCTCCACGGCCACTGCCACCAGAAGGCCCTGGTCGGTACCGCGCCCACGGTCGCCGCGCTGCGCTGGGCCGGGTACGAGGTGAGCGAGGTCGATTCCGGGTGCTGCGGCATGGCGGGCTCGTTCGGGTTTGAGCGCGAGCACTACGATCTCTCGGTCACCCTCGGCAACCGCCGCCTGGTGCCCGCGGTGAAGGCCGCCCCCACCGACACAGAGATCGTGGCCCCCGGGATTTCGTGCCGGCAGCAGATCGCTCACCTCGCGGAACGTCGCGCGCTGCACCCGGCCGAGGCCCTCCAGCGCGCGCTCGCACGCTGACGGCCGCTCCCGTCCCGTCGCGCGACCCCCGCCGGCCGTGATCCCCGACGTCACGACCATCCTCAGCGGCGTGGCCGTCGTCCTCCTCGCCGCGTTCATCAAAGGGACGGTGGGGTTCGGCTTCCCCCCGATCGCCACCTCGCTGCTGGCACTCTTCGTCGACGTCCGGACCGCGATCGCCGTGCTGATCGTGCCCAACATCATCATGGACGCCATCCAGATGATACGCCGCGGAAACCTCCTCGCGACCGCCCGCCGGCTCGCGGTCGTCCTCGTGTCGGGCGCCGTGGGCACCGTCATCGGCACCCGGCTGCTCGTCATGCTGCCGCCGTGGGTCGCCTCGCTGGTGCTCGGCGCCTTCACGCTGGCCTTCGTCGCCCTCAACGCCACCCGATTCACCCTGCGGGTAGCGCCCGCGTGGGAGCGGCCGCTCGCGCCCGTGGCTGGTCTCGCCGCCGGCCTCGTCGGCGGTCTCACCAACACGCCCGGCACGACGCTGGTGATCTTCTTCTACGCGCTGGGGCTCCCGAAGCACGAGTTCGTCCGCGCGGTGTCGCTGAGCTTCGTCGTCCTCAAGGTCGTTCAGCTCGCCGCCGTCGCGCACTACGGTTTGCTCTCCTGGGGGCTCCTCGAGGTCTCGCTGGGGCTCACCGCGGTCGCGCTGACCGCCTTCTGGCTCGGCCTGAAAGTGCAGGACCGTCTGGATCAAAAAAACTTCAACCGCGCTGTCCTGATCTTTCTGGCCCTCCTCGGCCTCTGGCTCGTCCTCCGCTCACTCCTACCAGGCTGATGAAAAAGGGCCATCTGCGTGGCAGTAGGAGGCGAGGTCGCCCGGCGACCGAGCCGACGCTTCAGAGGCTCGAATATCTCGATCATTTCACCGCTCGGCTCGCGCTGGCGGCCAGCGCTTACCTCGCACTGCGGAGGCGTACGCGGCGTACGCCTCAGTCAGCGCTTCCCTCGCCGCCTAGCATCTGGTCCTTTTTGATCAGCCTGTGGCGTTTTTCAGCAGCCTTTGAGGGAAATTGGGGGCCCCGACACGGCCCCCAACCCCCCCAACGCTCGGAGCATCCCAGGAGAGGTCTCGGGAGGGCCGTCGAGGCCCCCGCCGGCGACTATGCGGCGGCGAGGAGGGCGAAAATGCGGCGGGCCAGGATCTCGTGATCCTCGACGTTGGTGTGATAGATCTTCAGCTCGGCCAGCTGATCGAGATCGGAGGTGCGGAAGGGCCCGCCCGGGGGCAGATCCTGGATGTGCAGGGCCTGGAAGCACGAGCGGCCGGGCTCGGGACGGTCGGTTACCAGCACGAAATAGAGGCCCGGCCACTGGCGCCGGGCGAGCTCGAACACGGAGCGCGCGCCCCGCTGGGTCTCGACGGCGACGAACTGATCGATCGACGGCCGGTACTTCACTTCGACAAGGATGTCCTGGGGGGGGCTGCTGTCCGACCCGAGGCCGACCACGAAGTCCGGAGAGAAGTCCTCACGACCAAAGCGGAGGGGGGTGTGCTCGACGTCGAAGGGTCGGATCGGGTAGCGCGTCCGCCGGAAGATCGACTCGACCAGTGCTTCAGCGATCCGGCTCTTGGCCTCGAGAAGGTCCATGACCACTCCATTAAAGAGAGGTCCGGTAATTCACGGCCCCTGATCACTGCGATCATACGGCCCGGCCCCAGGAAGCCCCGCGAAAAATCGGCGGTCCGGGAGCGGCGGCACAGGCGGGCGGACCCAGAATCCGACAAGCCGGAAGTGGCCGCCGACGGCTGGAAGCGATGTCTCGATTTCTTTGGGAAGAACGTGAAGGCTTAGCTGGTCTCGGAGGGGGGCCGTCGAGGCCCCCTCCGATCACGTCTTGGGGCGCCCTCCGGTCGTCAGCCAGCGGAGCGCGCCCGCGAGGAAGAGTGCCGCACCCACGATGACGGGGATCCAGACCCGCGGGATGTGCAGCTCGCGGATCGCCACGATGATGAGCCCCACCCCGATGACGATCAGTCCTGCCGTCATGAGACCGCGACCCGAGCATTCCCGCCGCATGTGACACACCTCCCGGCGGCACTCGGCCGCCGCGCCGGCTTCAGGGCTCGACGCTCTTCCGCCGGATGTCCTCCAGCAGCGACCGCGGCACGCGCAGAAACGTCTCCACGACCGCGGGATCGAAGTGGGTCCCCGCGCACCGCTTGATCTCGTCGTAGGCGGCGTCGAAGGGGACCGCCTTCGAGTACGGGCGGTCGAAGGTCATGGCGTCGAACGCGTCGACGACACAGAAGATCCGCGCGCCCAGCGGGATCTCCTCCTCCTTGAGCCCGCGGGGATACCCCGTCCCGTCCCACTTCTCGTGGTGGGAGTAGATGATGGGGATGGCCCCGCGGAGGAAGGGGATGCCCTCGATGAGCCGCTTGCCGATCTCGGGGTGGCGCCGCATCGTCCGCCACTCCTCGGGCGTGAGCGGGCCGGGCTTGAGCAGAATCGCGTCCGGGATTCCGATCTTCCCGATGTCGTGCAGGAGCACGCCGTGCCCGAGGTCGGGGATATCGGACTCGGGCACGCCGTGCTCACGTGCCGTCGCCAGCGCGTAGCCGTGGACGCGCCGGGAGTGGGCCTCTGTCCCCACGTCGCGGGAATCGAGCGCGGAGCCGAGCGCCTCGAGGGTCGTCCGGTAGGTCTCCTGCAGCTGCCGGTAGGCCGCCTGCAAGTCGTGCGTGGCCTCCTCCACCCGGCGCTCGAGGAGGGCGTGGTACTCCCGGCGCTCGATGAGGAACTGACGGCGCTCGAGGGCGCGCTCGGCGGCGAAGAGCAGCTCGTGATGTCTCACGGGCTTCATGATGAAGTCGTAGGCGCCAAGTTTGAGGCTGTCGATCGCGGTCTGCACGTCGGCGGCGCCGGTGAGCACGATCACCGCGGCGTCCCCATCCTCGCGGCGGAGTCCCTTGAGGAGCCCGATGCCGTCCATCACCGGCATCTTGAGGTCGGTGATGGTCAGCGCCGGGCGCGCGGCGCGGAACACCTCGAGGCCCTCCTGGCCGTTGGCCGCCAGCAGGCACTGATAGTTCTCGGACAAGAAGATCTGGTGCAGGACGTCCCGGACCTGCATATCGTCGTCCACGATCAGGATCTGGCGATTCTGCATTTAGTCGACGCCGAGGGGTGCGACCGCCCCCTCATCGGGTTCCCGGTGCCTAGATCGCTTCACGGGTTCTCCGCCTGTTCCTGCGGCGACGGCGCCACGGCCACCTGGTTCTTGCCCGCCCGCTTGGCGGCGTAGAGGGCGTCGTCGGCGGC
>JBGPYK010000177.1:0-5581 GCA_041493245.1 Methylomirabilia bacterium
CGCTCGCGCGCTCCTCGTCAGCGCCATCCGCGATCCGGATCCCGTCATCTTCTTCGAGGCCAAGGCGCTCTACCACGCCGAGCGGGAGGATGTGCCGGACGAGCCGGAGACGCTGCCGATCGGCCGCGCCCGCGTCGTGCGCGAGGGCCGCGACGTCACCGTTGTCGGCTACGGCGCCATGCTGCGCGTCTCGCGCGAGGCCGCCGAGATCCTCGTGAAAGAGGACGGCGTCGAGGCCGAAGTGATCGACCTCCTGACGATCTCGCCGCTCGACCGCGAGACGCTCGTCGCCTCGGTGACGAAGACGGGACGCGCCGTGATCGTCCACGAAGCCCCGCGGAGCTTCGGAGTGGGGGCAGAGATCGCGGCGAGCATCATGGAGGGGGCCTTCCTCTCCCTTGAGGCGCCGGTCCGGCGGGTCGCGGCTCACGACGTGCCCTTCGTGGGTTTCGCGCGGGAGCGCGCCAACGTCCCCGACGTCGGCCGTGTCGTCGCGGCCGCCCGCGAGACGCTCGCGTTCTGAGCGCCCGCATGTCCCGCCCGTTCGTCCTTCCCGATCTCGGTGAAGGTCTCGTGGAGGCCGAGATCATCCGCGTGCTCGTGCGCGAGGGCGAGGTTGTCCGGGAGGACGCCCCGCTTCTCGAGGTCGAGACCGACAAGGCCCAGGTCGAGATTCCCTCGCCGATGAGCGGCCGTGTCGAGAAGATCCACGTCGCGCCGCACCAGACGGTGAGGGTCGGTGAGGTGCTGGTGACGTTTGCCGCGGCCGAGGCGGGGCCGCAGGCGCCCGCAGCGCCGACCGCGACGGCCGTGTCGCGGCGGGAGGGACCGGTGCCGGCGACGCCTGCCACCCGACGTCTCGCCCGCGAGCTGGGGGTCGACCTGCACTCGGTCGCTGGCCGCGGGCCCGGCGGTCGGGTCACGGACGAAGACGTGCGGGCGTCGGCCGCGCAGCGTGCGAGCGGCGCTCCCCCGGCCGAACGGGCGCAGCCCCCGAGCGGCGCCGCTGCCCCCGCGGCAGCGCCTGCCCCGGCCGCGCGCGAGGGCGCGGCCAAGCCGCTGTCGCGCGTAGGCCTCGAGCCGCCGCCGCTGCCGAGGTTCGAGCAGTGGGGCCCCGTCGAGCGCCAGCCGCTGTCGCACCTGCGCCGGATCATCGCCGAGCGCATGGCGCTGTCCGCCGCGCTCGTGCCGCACGTCACGCACTTCGATCGCGCCGACATCACCGAGCTGGACGCGCTGATCCGCCGCGACCTCGAGCCCGCGCGCGAGCGCGGCGTCACGCTGACGCTGACGAGCTTCCTGCTCAAGGCGGCGGCGCTGGCGCTGCGCGACCACCCGCTGTTCAACGCGAGCCTCGACGCGGAGGCGGGAGAGCTGATCCTCAAGCGCTACTACCACCTCGGCATCGCCATCGCCACCGAGCGCGGGCTCATCGTCCCCGTCCTCCGCGACGTGGGCGAGAAGCCGGTGCTCGAGCTGGCGCGCGAGCTGGCCGCGCTCGCCCAGCGCGTCCGCGACGGCAAGGCGGGCCTGGAGGATCTGCGCGGCGGGACCTTCACGATCACCAACCTCGGCGCGCTCGGGGGCACGGGGGCGATCCCCATCATCAACTACCCCGAGGTGGCGATCCTGGGCGTGGCGAGCGCGCGCGAGGAGGCCGTCGTCCGCGACGGGCAGATCGTGGCGCGGCTGATGCTCCCGCTGTCCCTCACCTTCGACCATCGCGTGGCCGACGGCGCCGACGGCGCCCGCTTCGCCGCCGGGATCGTGCGCCTGCTCGAGCATCCCGACCAACTCCTCCTCGAGCTGTGACGCGCGCGCCATGGTAATGGGGGATCTGGGGCGTGATGTGGACGTGGTCGTCGTCGGCGGCGGGCCGGGCGGGTACTCTGCGGCGTTCCGCTGCGCGGAGTTGGGGCTGGAGACGGTGGTCGTCGATGCCGACCAGCGGCTGGGCGGGGCGTGCCTCTACGAGGGCTGCATCCCGTCCAAGGCGCTCCTGCACGTCGCCGCCGTGCTCGGTGAGGTGGAGCGTGCGCGCGAGTTCGGCGTGGACTTCGGCGCGCCGCGCATCTCGCTCGATCCGCTCCGCAAGTGGAAGACCGAGCGGGTCATCGGCAAGCTCGCGCGGGGTCTCGCTTCGGTCGCGCGGAGCAAGGGCGTCGAGGTGATCGGCGGGCGCGCGGTGTTCGAGGGCTCGCGCGAGCTGCGCGTCGAGGGTGACGCTCCGCAGACTCTCCGCTTCACCCACGGCGTCATCGCCACCGGTTCACGACCGAGCCCGCTCCCCGGGATCGCCCTCGACAGCGACCGCGTGATGGACTCCACGGCCGCGCTCGCACTGCCCGACGTGCCGGAGCGGCTCCTGGTCGTGGGCGGAGGTTACATCGGCCTCGAGCTGGGCCAGGTCTATGCGGCCCTCGGCAGCCGCGTGGTCCTCGTCGAGATGCTGGATGGCCTGCTGCCCGGGGTCGACCGCGACCTCGTGCAGCCGCTGGCCCGACGGTGCGACAAGCTCTTCGCCGAGGTACGCGTGGGCACCCGGCTCACGGCGCTGCGTGTCGCCGGCGAAACGGTCGAGGCGAGCTACGGCGACGTGACGGCGACGTTCGATCGCGTCCTCGTCGCCGTCGGCCGCCGCGCCGCGACCGAGGGACTCGGGCTTCAGCACACGGACGTGCGCCCCGATGTGCGGGGCGTGATCACCGTCGACGAGCACGGCCGCACGGCGGATCCCCACCTTTACGCGGTCGGTGACGTGACGGGCGAGCCGATGCTCGCGCACCGCGCGATGCGCCAGGGCAAGGTCGTGGCCGAGGTGATTGCGGGACGCCCGGCCGCGTTCGACAATGTGGTCGTCCCCGCCGTGGTGTTCACCGATCCCGAGGTCGCCTGGTGCGGGCTGACCGAGAGCGAGGCTCAGCGCGCGGGGCGCGCCGTGAAGGTCGCGCGATTCTCGTGGGCGGCGTCTGGCCGGGCCACGACGCTCGGGCGGTCCGACGGCCTCACGAAGCTCGTTGCCGACGCCGAGTCTGGGCGCGTCCTCGGCGTCGGTATCGTGGGCCCGGGGGCGGGGGAGTTGATCGCGGAGGGCGCCCTGGCCGTCGAGGCCGCGCTGACCGTCGAGGACGTAGCGGCGACGATCCACACGCACCCGACGCTCGCGGAGACGCTGATGGAGGCCGCGGAGTCCCTCCTCAAATAAACTGGGAGAACGCGCGTCAGGCAGCCCCTCGCGTCAGCCGGCTGACCCGCTGCGCCGGAACACCTCGACGAACCTGATCCTGCCGACCTTCCCGATGGGCGGGATGTCGGGACCGCGACTCACTCCCATTGGCAAGGGCCGCATGGTGCCGGCGGCGGCAGGCGCCGCCGCTTCGTGCGGACTCACCCCCATTGGCGAGGGCCGGATGGTGCCGGCCGCGGCAGGCGCCGCCGCTTCGTGCTGAGTCCTCAGCAGGGCTGTCAGCACCTCGTGGTCGATGCGGAGCTCCTCATGTTCACGCTGGAGGGTGCGCAGCGTCGCGGTGATCGCGGCCTGCTCCGCCGTCAGGTCCCGGACGGCCGCGCGCAATCCGTCGACCTCCCGCCGGGTGAGGTCGGTCTGCCGTTCCGTCTCACGGAGGCGTTCGTGCTCGTCAAGGAGCGCACTGAGCCGCTCACAGAACTGCCGCGTCTCCTCCGCCCATCGACTGATGAGATGCCGGAATGCACCTACGTCGTCCATGCCGTGCTCCCCGGTGATGTCCCTCGAAGATCCGCGGACAACATAGCTTCCTTTTTCACTCCCGACAATCCCGCGGTTATTCGCCGGTTGCGCGGTACCAGTCGCCGCGCGTCAGCTCGTGGCGGCGCACGGGCTCAGCGAGCCGCTTCGGGGACCGCGACGCCTCCAGGCCGACGAAGCGGAAGCCGAGCTTCTCGATGACCCGTGCTGACGCCCGGTTGATCGCGAAGCAGCGGGCGACGACGGCATCGAGATCCATGCGCTCGAAGCCGTGGGCGAGGAGCCGTCGCGCCGCGGCCGTCGCGTAGCCCCGTCCCCAGTACGGTCGCCCGATCCAGTAGCCCAACTCCGCGCGCGCGGCGAGCTTCTCGTCGCGCACGAGCGTGGCGACGCCGAGGAGGTGGCCGCCCGCCTCGCACACGGCGAAGGTCTCCTGCATGCCCCGCGCGCGCATCCGCTGGGCGCGGTCGACGAACGCCAGGGCGCCGTCACGCGGGTAGGGGTGAGGGATCGCCGTCCATCGGGCGATCGCCGCGTCGCTGGCCAGGGCCTGGATGTCGCGGGCGTGGCGGGCGCTCACTGGCACGAGACGGAGGTCCATCACGGCCATCTTGACACCGTTCCCCGCGTGGTCGAAAGTAGTTGCCTCCCCACATTCAACTCCAGGAGGACTGCCATCATGACGCTGCGACTCGGCGATACCGCTCCCGACTTCACGGCCGAGACCACCGTGGGCCCCGTTCGCTTCCACGACTGGATCGGCGAGAGCTGGGCCATCCTGTTCTCGCACCCCCGGGACTTCACGCCGGTCTGCACGACGGAGCTGGGCTACGTCGCCCGACTGAAGCCCGAGTTCGAGAAGCGCCACGTCAAACCTATCGGGCTGTCGATCGATTCTGTCGAGTCCCACAAGGGCTGGGCGGAGGACATCCGGGAGACCCAAGGTCACGCGCCGAACTTCCCCATCATCGCCGACCCCCAGCGAAAGGTGGCGGACCTGTACGGCATGATGCATCCCGCGCACGACGAGGTCTACACGGTGCGCACGGTGTTCGTGATCGACCCGAAGAAGAAGATCCGCCTCATGATCACCTATCCCCAGACGACGGGGCGGAACTTCGACGAGATCCTGCGCGTCATCGACTCGATGCAGCTCACCGACGCCCACCGGGTGGCCACGCCCGTCAACTGGAAGCAGGGCGAGGACGTGATCATCGTGCCGGCGGTCAGCGACGAGGAGGCGAAGGCGAAGTTCCCGAAGGGCTGGAAGGCCCTCAAGCCTTACCTCCGGTTGACGCCACAGCCGAAGTAAGCGCGCGTACACGGCGGCGAGCGGGGGCGGAGAGGGGCACGGGGTCGCGCGACCACGGCCTCGGCAGGCTTCGATTCCCCGTGTCGGAGTTCCCAATCTCACGGGTCGCCGCTCCGTGTTCGGTCGGCAGGAACGGGTCGCCGCGACCCCGTGCCCCTCCCTGCCCCCGCTCGCCGCCTTCGTCGTCGGCGTTGAAACTGGGTGTCAGAGCCCGTGAACAAATCGCGTTGTCGAGGGGCGCCACGGCTGCGCCGGGGCGCCCCGAGCGCCCGGGGGGCTTGGGGGGCGCCCGGAGCCCCCCATGAACTCAGTCGCAGTACAGCTCGACGGTGTAGCCGTTGGGGTCTTCGATGTAGATGGCGGAGCGGCCGCGGCGGCTCTGGATGCGGACACCCGCCTGCGTGATCCGCTCGCAGACGTTCCGCCATTCCGCTCGCGAGAAGTGGATCCCGAAGTGATCGAAGCCGCCGCCGTCGGGATCGACCGCTCCGCGCGTGGCGACGAAGTTCAGGAGGTCGTCGCTGCCGGGCGTCTGGAGAAAG